>JBEKRJ010000198.1:0-7630 GCA_049518835.1 Solirubrobacteraceae bacterium | reverse complement strand
GCGTCGGCTCTCGCACGGCGACATGGCGGTCGGCGACCGGATCCAAGCGTGGGCATACGCGCAGCACCGTGACGAGATGGACGCGGCACTCCCCTGCGCACCGTTTCCAGCCCTGCTTGGGGACGTACGCGATTAGGATCGCGGCGAGATCCTCGGCCTTCGAGCACGCGAGCATCACCTCGTGCCGGTGTTCGACCGGATGCAACTCTCGCAGATCACATCGAAGGAGGCGGCGACTGACTAAGCCGCAATCATCCTCGACTCGATCACAGGCAACTCGTCATGACCGGGCGCGAGCCAGATCTGAGTTCATCGCTGTCGCCGCAGTTGGGACCACTCGGGTCGCTGCGGCCGTCTGAGCAGCCGGCTGGCCGAACCGCATCGTGTCACTCCCAATCATGTTTGGCGCCACGAGCGCCAGAAGGAGCACCGAGACGAGCGTCACCACCAATTCATCCCCCACTTCAACCGAGCAGATCCCGCTCGAGGCCGCCGCCCAGGAGTTCGCAGACGCGAACGCGAATCCCCCTTATCTGTACGACCTCGGCCCCGAAAAGGACGCGAGGTCGTCAACCAGAGACACAAGTGCAAGAGATCGCCAAGCCCGAATCACCGATGCGGAATGGATCAAGGTGCCTGGTGGCGCCAACGGCGACGTGCCCGTCCGGATCGTGCGCCCGGACCGAGCCACGGGGACGCTCCCGGTGATCCTCCCCCGTCGTACGCCGCGGCCCGCGGCGGGTCTCGTCACCCAGCCAGTCAGGACAGCGATCGGCGCGCGACGGAAGCTCAACCGATCCGTGACACTTCTCCGCCCGCGGGCTGGAGCGCCTAGCCACGCGACAGCCGCTATGCCCCGGCCCACCTTCGCCCCGGGCGGCCGGCGCGTCCTGTCGGTGACGTCGGTTACGCACCTCGGGGGTGAAACCTCGCGCTGGCTACCAGGCCCTTACGACTATCGCGTCCCCGCCCGGCTGCTCGTGAATCAGCCGGAACCGTTCCGGCTGCGCTGCCCACGTGGAGGGAGGCGCACCCGTCGCGGCGCTGACAGGGCGTGTCATTCGCTGCGGCTGGTGCGCAATCCTGCGGTCAGCTCGCTGCGGAGCTCCTGCAGCGCGCGATCAGCGCCCTTGGTGGGCGCGGTCTCCTCGCGGCTGCGCGGGCTCGTCCCGGCGTCCTCGGCCGTGCGCCTCCGATCGAAGAGGCCGTGAGAAGGGGTGGCTACGGTCGTGGGCCGCCGAAACGCAGTCCCGTCGCTCGCACTGGTGGTGCGCTCCCGACCGGCAACCCGCGCCTCGCGCACGGTGTGCTGCGTCGCGCCGCGCAGAACGGTGCGCCGCGGGCGCGCGCCCCTTGATCGAGACGTCTCGATCGACGCCGGCGGCGTGCCGACGGGGCCTAACGCCGCGAGCGCGGCGCGCAGCCGCTCGGCCTCGTCTGACATTTGATCGAGGTGGTGCTCGATGCACGTCCGTAGCTCGTCCACAGTCACAACGACACAGCGTAGCGACGCGACCCGTCGCGTGCTCACGTCCGCGCCGCCGGGTTCAATACGCAGCTGTCCGTGTTCGTTGTTTACCGAGGAGCTCCGTTGCCGCTGACCCAGACCCAGCTCGCGAGCGTGCTCGCTGACCGCGCCGAGATCACCCGCAACGAGGCCAAGCGGCTGCTCGGCGTGCTTGAGGAGATCGTGCTCGAGGAGCTCGGCAATGCGCAGAAGGTGCGGATCGGCGGCCTCGTGCAGCTGACCGTCCGCGTCAAGCCCGCGCAGAAGAAGCGCCCGGGCCGAAATCCGGCGACGGGCGAGGCGATCACGATCGCTGCCAAGCCCGCGAGTGTCGATCTGCGCGCACGGCCGCTGGCGAAGGCCAAAGCGGCGCTGCCGTCCGTGCAAAAGGCCCGCCGCCGCCTCGCCGCTCGATAGCCATCTCTTCCCCAATGGTCGGCGCGTAATGGGCCGGGGCGAAGCGCGAGAACGTTGAGTCATGCCCAGCGGTCCCGTGGGCGCTCGCGGTGTCCGTGAAGCCCACCATAGTCAGCAGCTGGCGAAGGCGGTGGGCGGCGCCGATCACCTGCGCCCGTCGATCGGGCTTGCTATGCGGACGCCGAGATGGTTTCCAGTGGCGCGCACTCGGTGAATGCTTCGACCAGTCGCTTGCGCTGAAACTCGGCGGTGGTCGGGCCGTTGTCCTGCCAGCGTTTGGCTGCAAGTCCCTGCATCAGCGTGTCGAACATCGTGCGAGCTTCCACGGCTTCAGCGTCGGTCGGAGAGTTTGCGAGCAGAAGCCCTTCCGCGGCCCACAGAATGCTGTCGGCCTCGGCGTCAAACAGCTTTACGTTGCGAAGCTCGGCAACCAGACCGCGAACTGCCTTGTAAGCGTCGTAGCGGGTTGTGCGGGTGCTGTCCATAACATGCTCTCTTCGTGGAAGATTCGTAGTGTGTTCATTGACTGTAGAAGGAGCGGGCACGGCGATCGGACTTCGATCCACGAAGCGGCGTGGGGAGTGTCCGGACCGGAAGCCAAGACGTTCGAGGACTTGAGCGAGCGCCAGCGCGCGAACCTCGCCGGGCGCCTGGATCCGTAGCGGTGAACGCGCAGGCCCCACGCGCGCCGCGGGCGCGCCGATCGAGCTGCCGGGGCGGGGGTCTGTAAACGTGCCTGGGCTGCTGGGCGTGGCGGCGAGCTCTGGCCCGCGGTCCGGGGACGCGTTCATCGGTGCTTCGGGAACGTCGCTGGCGTCGAGATCTGCGGCGTACACCGGGGTCGCTGGCCGCTGGCGCCAGGACTCATCCAGGCTGCCGGCGTCGAGCGGATCGAATCCGAGTTCGTTGACAAGCTCGAGAGCGTGATGACCATCACGGCACGGACGCACGTCGGTCCTTGACCTTCGCCGACGCCGAAGCTTCCGCCGGCCGCGATCGTGTTCAAGCGTCGTCCCTCGTCGCGAGCGCGATCGAGTTCGCTCCGCCGGCGCCCGACGCGGCTCCACGTTCTGCTCGTCACCGTTGTGATCGTGTTGGTGGCCCTTCTTGCCCTCTCGAACTATGCGTCGTGACGACAGGCGCGAACCCCAGCGATCATTCAGATAGAGACGTGGGAATCTGGGCGGTGGCGTGACGCGGTAGGACGCACCCGACCCCTCCTTCAAGCCAGAACTCGACAGCCCTGGCCTCGCGTCTGGCAGCCACGCTCCTGCGCAGTCACCGACATCCGGGCTTCGTTCGTACGGCGAGCGCTTCGGACCGCAACGTCAGCGCATCACCGACTGTACTTCCTGGCAACCTTAGCGTTGGGTAAGAGTAGCCGGCGCACCCGCTCGCGCCTACCGGCGCTGTGCCTCGCTCAGGTCTTCCTGTCTCATTGACGGTCCAAACGACGTGCGCTTGGTCCCTTTGTCTGTTTGTCTGGCTCCCGCTCGGAAGTCGCGGCGGAACCACAAGCTCGATCAGTGAAAGGAAACGCCAATGGCCAGAATGACCCTAATGACCGCTCACACCGACGGCGACCGGCGCCGGCGTCCGCTGAGCGAGCGCATCGTCGATGACACTCTCGGCTAGAGGATCAGAGGTCAGGCTGCGCGGCGAAAACGCATCCCCGTGCGTGGGCTCGCATCCTCTAACCGCCGAGTCAATGCAGGAGCGCGAAGCGGCCCGACGCCGCACTCCCCTGGCTGCTCGAGCGTTCCCGCTCGCATGCACCGTCATGGGCAACGTCTCTTGACGGCGACGAAGAACTCGTGGCCGCGGCTTGCCTGTACGCGTGATCTCACGCAGCTGTGCGGCCGCCCAGGGAGTGATCGCTGCGTGACTCGTGATTATCCAGCGTCGGCGCGACGTTGTGGAGCAAGCCCGGGTGTCGAGTAATCGTCCAGGCCGTCCCTGGATGTCTGCACAGCCCGGCTCCCCGCATCCCGGCTTGTAAAGCATGGGTCAGGCTCGCGCTCATCCCGCTCCGCAAGCCACTCGAGGCGCGGGATGAGCGAGCGGTTGAAGCGCTCAAGCCCGCCCGCGCCGACGCGCTCGAGCTCGGCGAGGCAGCGTTCGGTGTCGGCGACGAGGCGATCGACGTCGACGGCCATGCAACCGAGTTTGAACGGCCCGAGGTAGGAGATCCCCCGTTGCCACAGCCGCTGGGCGCCGCGTGGGTTGCCGCGGCGCAGGTGCTCGAAGCCGATCCCGATCTGGAGGATGCCCTGGTAGAGGTACCGGACCGGGTCGCGCTCCTGGAGCCACTCGAGCTCGAGGGTCTCATGCTGCTGGAAGAACTCGCCGCGGTTGAACTGCTCGACGGCGCGGCGGAGGGCCGGAGGCGGGGGATCGCCGCAGCGCGCCGAGCGCTGCCCGCGGCCAGAGCGATGAAGCGGCGCGTCGCTCATCCGTCCACTCACTGTAAGGATACGGCCGGTTGCAGCGCCTGGGTGGGTCCGGACGCTCCGCAGGTGCGCCGGCCACCCTGCCGCGATCGTGGGTCAGGCGAGGCGCTGCGGGACCTCTCAGCAGCCCCCACGCGGCCTGAGCTGGAGGGTTCTCGAGAACCGAAATCCGCGTTTCAAGGTCCCCGCGAAACCCGGGATGGCTCACCGCGGCGGCGGACGGGTTGCGTGCTGGTCAGCGCACCGCGATCTCTTCGGCCAGAGCGAACGGGGAGACCAGCTGCAGGCGGTCGCCGCTCCAGAAGCGCCCTGGGTCATACCAGGTTGCCGGTCGATGGCTCGGGAGCAGGCCCATGTGCAGGTAGGTCGCTGCTACGAGCTGCGCGCAGTAGATCGTCTCCAGCGACGACGTGCCACGCAGGCGACCCTTGGCCCACTGTCTGATCAGTCCGGAGGTGGTCGGAAACGCTCGGCCATCGAGACGGGCGATGATCTCCATGAGGCGATCTTCGTGGTGACGTTCGATCCTGCCTTTGAGCTGGCGGACCCAGGCCCGTTGGTTGTAGCGCTCATTCCATGTCGTGACGGCGTCGGGCAGGTGGTGGAGCTGAACGCCTCGTTGACGCTGCCCGGTCCATACGTCGGGGAGCGAGCTACCGAGCTCGGCGTGCCACAGCAGCGGAGGGAGGTCGTCGATCGCGACGATCATCCCGACGTGATTGACGGGGCTGTTGGTTAGGGCGCGGATCGTCAGGTCAGCGGCCGAGTGGCCGCGAAACAGCCAGATGTCGCCGGTGGAGGCGATGTCGACGGCGTCGTCGAGCGTCAGGGTCGGGTGGTCCACTCCGGGGTAACCTAAGTGAGTGGTGCGCGCGCGGTGGAAACTGATCGGTCTCGCCGGTATCGCGGGGGTCGCGGCTACCGGCGTGGTCGTCGCGCGCAACCGCCGTGCACACCGAGACTACGATCCCGAGGAGCTGCGCGAACGGTTGCATCGTAGGCTGGCTGAGGCCTCCCCGAGCGGCGGTGTCTCAGCCGTGCATTCCGGCGAGCCAGCGTCGCGCCGGTGTTCGCGCAGACCTAAGTGCGCGTCTGCGGCCACCGATCGCTGGTAGAATTGCCGTTGGTCGTGCGCCATTGCTGGCGCGGCTGTGGGTTCGCTCGGTCCTTCTTGACCTCTCTGCTGCGCGGCCTCCATCTTTGAGAGGCTCGTCAGGAGCGTCGATGGACTTTGTGAGCGGCCGGGCTGTTCGCCGGTCACGGCAGCGGCGGTTGGCCAAGCGGCCGTGGACCGAGCCGCCGAAGCTGTCAGTGGCCGGAACACTCCCTCGGCTCGCGTCGGGCCCCCTGCGGGTGGCGATGCTTGCCCCGCCGTGGATCTCGGTTCCGCCGCCCGGGTACGGTGGTGTGGAGTCGGTGGTCAGTGCCCTTACCGAGGCGCTGGTCCGGCAGGGGCACGCGGTGACGCTTTTCTGCGCGCCTGGTTCGGTATCGAGCGCGACGGTCGTGACAGTCCTCGACGAATCCCACCCCGATGAGATCGAGCGGTCGTTGTATGAGGTCGACCATGTGGTGCGGGCGCTTGACGTGGTCGAGGCCGCTGTCCATCGCCGCAGCTTCGATGTTGTGCATGACCATTGCGGTTTCACGGCGCTCGCGCTGGCCGACCGTCTGGAGACCCCATTCGTCCACACGTTGCACGGACCGTTCACCACCAGCACGGCGGCGTTTTACGCCCACCACGGTCACAAGGCGTCGCTGGTGGGCATCAGTGCAGCGCAGCTCGCGTCGGCCCCGGCAGGCCTCGCGCCGCTGTGCACGATTCCCAATCCGATCGACCTCAGGGCCTGGCCGCTGCAGGAGCGCAAGGAGGACTACCTGCTCTGGGTCGGGAGGATGACCCCGGAGAAGGGACCGCACCGTGCGATCGTCGCGGCTCGCGCCGCGGGCGTGCCGCTCGTGTTGGCAGGCGTGATCCAGCCCGGCCAACAGGTGTTCTTCGACCGCGAAATCGCGCCGCACGTCGATGGCGACCGCGTGCGGTTCGTCGGCGAGGTCGGCGGGTCGGTGAAACGCTCGTTGTTTGCCAATGCGCGCGGCTTGCTGATGCCGATCCGCTGGAACGAGCCGTTCGGAATGGTGATGGTCGAGGCGCTCGCCTGTGGAACACCGGTGATCGCGTTTCCCGACGGTGCCGCGCGCGAGCTGGTGATCCATGGCGAGACCGGTTTCCTGGTTGACGGCGAGCGGGAGATGGCCGACGCTGTCGCAGGGCTGGCGCGGATCGCTCCGCGAGCCTGCAGAGCGTGGGTCGCCGAGCACTGCGACGTCGAAGTCGTCGCCTCGGCATATGCCGAGACATATCGTACGGTGGCGCACCGGGCTGCCGAGCGGATGGTGGCGAGTGCCTGAGCGCACTCTGAGCGTGCTGGATGGGAGCACCTTCGTGATCGGGGATCCCCTTGGTGATGTCCGCGGTCACGAGGGCCGCGAGCATGGGTTCTTCTCCGAGGACACTCGCTTCGTGTCTCGCTGGGTGCTGCAGATCGCGGATACACCGCTGGAGCTGCTCGGTCTCGACCAGAGGGCGCATTTCGCGGCTCGGTTCTTCCTGACACCGAGGGTGGCGCCCGACGACGACGCGCCGTGCTCGATCATGCGCCGACGCGTAGTCGACAATGTGTGGATGGAGGAGGTCACGGTGATCAACCACCTCCACGAACCTAGCCGCGTGCGCGTTGATGTCGAGGTTGACAGCGACTTTGCCGACCTGTTCGAGCTCAAGGACGGCGTGGTGGCCGAGCGTGACATCACGTGTCACCACGACGACCGGACGCTCACGCTAGCTTATGAGCACGACGACTTCCGTCGCTCGGTGACCATCACCTGCAGCCGGAGCGCGTCCGTCACCCGCCGCGGCTTCACATCTTCGCCGACGCTCGCAGCGGGCGAGCAGTGGTCGGCCACGTTCACCATCACACCCCACGCCGCGCAGTCCGGGACCAAAGCGCTGCCGTACGTGCCCGAGTTGGCTGCGACGACCCTGCAGGTCCTAGCCGCACGTCAGGCGACCCAACACAACGATTCCAGGATGAGGAGCCAGGCAAGATCCTGCACGAGCTGCGTCTGGGCGAGCTGACCGCGCGCGGTCAGCGGCCGCATTGCCCCTATTTCGGGAGCGCGGACGCCACGCCCCTGTTCCTGGTCCTACTCGACGAATATCACCGGTGGTCAGGCGACGACGATTTCGTGCGGA
>JBEKRJ010000197.1:0-7636 GCA_049518835.1 Solirubrobacteraceae bacterium | reverse complement strand
GCCAACACCGCCGGCCCGGTGCAGCTCGACCGGGTGTTGTCGGCGCTCGACGCCGGCTCACGCGCCAATCTGCAGACTGTCCTGCGCGGGCTCGGAGCGGCGCTGGATGCCGCGCCGACGCCCGCGCAGGACGCCAGCCAGGACCCGTCGGTCCGGGGCCTGACCGCGGCCCAGGCGCTCAATCGGTCGTTGCAGTACGCCGCCGCGGCGTTCCGGGCCGCGGCGATCGTCAACGAGGGCCTGCTCGGGGAGCAGCCGCAGGCCGATCTGCCCGGCGTCGTCGGCGGCGGCGAGCAGGTGTTCGCGGCGCTCGCCTCCCAGCAGGCGAAGCTCGCGGGCCTGATCAGCACGTTCGACGCGACGACGGCGACGTTCGCATCGCGCCAGCGGCAGCTGAGCGAGACGATCGCGCTGCTGCCGCCGCTGCTGCGCGATGCCGATCGCGCGCTCGGGCCGCTGGACGCGTCGTTCGCGCCGACGCAGTCGTTCGCGCGCCAGATCCTGCCGGGGATCGAGCAGCTCGGGCCGACGATCGCCGCCGGACTGCCGTGGCTAAAGCAGGCCGCGGCGCTGCTGTCGGCGTCCGAGCTCGGGGCGCTCGCGTCGTCGCTGGCGCCCGCGGTGCAGCGCACGGCGAGCACGGTGAAGGCGACGACCGGGCTGTTGGGCGACGCTGAGCTGCTCGCCCGCTGCCTGAACCACAACCTGATCCCGACCGGCGACGAGGTGATCCAGGACCCGCCGCTCGGGACCGGCCTGCAGGTCTACCAGGAGCTGCTGCAGAGCGCGGTCGGGCTCGCCGGCGCCGCGCAGAACTTCGACGGCAACGGCCGCTACCTACGTGCATCGCCCGCCGGCGGATCGGACCTCGTCCAGACCGGCCCGCTGGGCGCGCAGGGACCGATGTACGGCAACGCGGTGCTGGCGCCGCTGGGCACGCGCCCGGCGTGGCCCGGGCAGCCGCCGCCGTTGCGCAGCACATCGCCGTGCTACGCCAATCCAGCGCCCGACGTCAACGACGTGCGCACCGGAGCCGGGCCGTGAGGCGCGCGATCAAGATTCATCGCTGGGACTTCACGGCGATCGCGGCGTTGGCCGTGGTCGCGGTCGGCGTCGGCGCCTACATCCTGCGCCACCAGCCGGCGTTCACGTTCGGCCAGAGCTTCTACACGGTGCGGGCGCAGTTCGCCAGCGCCGCCGCGGTCTCGCCCGGGCAGGGTCAGGCCGTGACGATCGCAGGCGTCCAGGTCGGCGACGTCGGCGCGGTCGCGCTGCAGGGCGGGCGGGCCGTCGTGACGATGGACATCGACAAGCGCTACGCGCCGATTTACCGCGACGCGACCGTCCTGCTGCGGCCGCGCACACCGCTCAAGGACATGTACCTGTCGCTCGATCCGGGCGACCGCAGCGCCGGCCCGATCCCCGATGGCGGCACGCTCCCGGTCGCCGCCACGAGCCCCGACGTCGACTTCGACCAGATCCTCGGCTCGCTGGACGCCGACGCGCGCGAGTACCTGCTGCTGGCGCTCAGCGGCGGCGCACAGGCACTGCACGACCCGGGCGCCGCCGGCGGCGCCCCGAGCCCCGCGGCCGTCGCCGACCTGCGCGGGACGCTGAAGCGCTTCGCGCCGCTCGATCGCGACACGCGCGACTTCGCGACGCTGCTGGCCGCGCGTCAGCAGAACATCATCCGCGCGATCCATGACCTGAGGCTGGTCGCGACCTCGCTGGGCGGCGTCGACACCGCGCTCGCGTCGCTGATCAGCTCCGCGAACACGAACTTCTCCGCGATCTCGTCGCAGGACGCCAACCTCCAGGCCGCGCTCACCCTACTGCCCGGAACGCTGCAACAGACCAGCCAGACGCTCGTCAAGGTCCGCGCGTTCGCGGGCGCCACCGGGCCGACGCTGCAGGCGCTACTGCCGTTCGCGCGCGACTTGCGGCCCGCGCTGGCCGCCGCGCGACCGCTGTTCAAGGACACCACGCCGGTGATCGCCCACCAGCTGCGCCGGTTCGCGGTCAACGTGCAGCCGCTCGCGCGCGCGCTCGAGCCGGCGGCGACGAGCCTGGACCGCGAGGTGCCGGCGCTCTCGCGCTCGTTGCAGGTACTCAACCTGTTGCTGAACACGCTCGCCTACCAGCCTGGCGGCTCCGCGCAGGGATACCTGTTCTGGGGCGCCTGGCTGGCTCACAACGCGGCGAGCCTGACCGACCTGCAGGACGCGCACGGGTCGATCGTGCAAGGGATCTTCATGGCGACCTGCTCGCAGCTGCAGCTGCTCGCCACGATCCAGGAGGCCACGCCTTCGCTGGCGGCGCTGCTTGACCTGCTCAACGACCCTGACTACACACGGATCTGCCCCGGGGCGGGGACGCTGTGAGCAAGCAGGCCACGACCCGCGGCCGGATCCTCGTGCTGGTGGCGTTTTCGGCGTCGTGCATCGGGCTGCTGATCTACCTGTGGACGTCGTTCGGCGGCTCGGTGCCGTTTGCGACCCAGGGCTATCGCTTCAGCGTCGAGTTCGACCAGGCGGTGCAGCTCGCCACCCAATCAGACGTCCGCATCTCCGGGGTGCACGTCGGCACGGTCGTCAGCGTCGGGCTCGATCAGCGCACTGGCCTGACGCGCGCCGTGATCGAGATCGACCCGGGCTTCGCGCCCCGGCCCGCCGACACGCGCGCCACGCTGCGCCAGAAGTCGCTGCTCGGCGAGACCTACGTCGAGCTCACCCCCGGCTCGCGAACCGCGCCGGCGCTGCCCGACGGCGGCGTCCTGCCGCGCGCGCAGGTGGCGCCGAGCGTCCAGCTCGACCAGATCCTGTCGACCTTCGATCCCGCCACGCGGGCTGCGTTTGAGACCTGGATGCAGCAGGACGGCGTCGCGCTGACCGACCGCGGCGAGGATCTCAACGCCGCGCTCGCGCAGCTTTACCCGTTTGCGACCGACGTCGACTCCGTGCTCGCGGTGCTAAACCGCCAGAGCGCGGCGACCAGCGCGCTCGTGCGCGACGGGGGCGAGGTGCTGGGAGCGGTGAGCAGCTCGCCGGCGCAGCTGCAGGGGTTGATCGACAATGCCAACCGCGTGTTCGCTGCCACCGCCGCCCAGCACGCGGCGCTGGCGCAGACGATCCAGGCGCTGCCGCCGTTCCTCGTCCAGGCGCGCGCGACCGTCGACCGCCTGACGCGGTTCGCCCAGGCGACCAAGCCCCTGATCGACGAGCTGCGCCCGGCCGTCGTGCAGCTGGACCCGGCGCTGCGGTCGCTGGTCGTGCTGGCGCCGCAGCTGCGAGCGCTGCTGGCGTCACTGGGCCCGTTGACGAGCGCCTCGCGGGCCGGCTTCCCGGCGCTGGAACGATTCCTTGACGACAGCGTGCCGCTGCTCGCGCGCGCCAAGCCATACCTGGGCGGGATCGTGCCGGTGGTCGACTACATCGACTCCTACCGGCGCGAGCTCGCGGCGTTCTTTGCCAACGGCGCCGCCGCGACGCAGGCGACCGTCGAGAACGCGGCCGGCACCAAGTTGCTGCACTACGTGCGGGTTGCCAATCCGGTCAATCCGGAGGTGCTGACCAGCTACCAGCACCGCCTGCAGAGCAACCGCTCCAACCCCTATCTGGCACCGGGGGGCTATCTGAAGCTGCTGGGAGGGCTGCCGGTGTTCGGCAGCTACCTGTGCACGAGCAACCCGCTGCCAAGCATCGGTCCGACCATTCCCGCTAATCTTGCGCCAGTCCTACGGGACGTTTACTACACCTCAAACCCCGGCGGTCCGCCGTGCACGGCGCAACCTCCGCTCGGCTCCCTGACCACCGGGCAATTGCAAGCTTTCCCTCGTCTTACACCGCTTCCATGAGCACCGGCCGGCACTGCTCATACACCAACCCCGTCCAAAGGAGAGTCAATTGAGACGGAAGACCACGATCATCGCGATCACCACGGCGCTCGCCGTGCTCGTCGGCGCGGCCTCGGCCTTCGCCGCGTTCAACACCTACACGGCGTCATACCCGCTGACCTCGAACAAGGCCGGCAGCAGCGGCTCGCCGTCGGCGCTCGGCTTCACCGAGAACTTCGCCGCCACCGGCACGAGCGGCAACCGGACCGCGGCGCTGACCGACATCAAGACCACGATCTACGGGCTGGTCACCAACGGCAAGGACTTCCCAACCTGCAGCCTGGCCAAGATCGCCAACGCCAAGAGCGACAGCGGCTGCCCGAAGGGCGCGATGGTCGCCAGCGGTTCGATCACGGCCGTGCTCGGCCCCGCCAACAACCCGAGCCAGAGCGCCGCGGGGTTGATTGCATGCGCGCCGAAGCTGCACGTCTGGAACGCCGGCCAGGGCAAGGTCGTGTACTTCTTCATCTCGCCCGCCAGCGCGCACCTGTGCGGTCCGATCACGACCGGCCTCGTCGGCCCCTACCCGGGAACCCTCAAGCAGCAGGGCAAGAACCTTGTGCTCAACACTCCCGTCCCGAGCTACGTGTCGTTCCCCGAGCCGGGATTTGAGGGCTCGCTCGAGGGCGAGCACCTCGTGTGGCCCAAGCTGACGACCAAGGTCGCCGGCAAGACCGTCGCCTACGCGGCCTCGGTTGCGTGCAAGAAGGGCAAGCGCCCGTACAGCACATCGTTCACCGCCGTATTGAACGGCAGCTCGGAGACGGGGTCGGTCTCCGGCAGCGTGGCCTGCAAGTAGGCCTCACGCCGCCCGCGCGCAGGGAACAACTCCCTGCGCGCGAGGCGGGCGCGCCCCGACCTGCTACACGGCCTGGGGCTCGGGGTCGGCCCGCACGACGACGGTCCCTGCCACCGGGATGATCTCGTCGACGGGGAGGTCGGCCAGCGACGCGTGCTTGTGGATCGCCTCGGGGCTCGACGCCTCGTAGATGCAAACCGTGCCGACCGAGCCGCCGCCCTCGTCGAGCACGTAGCTGCGGATCCAGCGCACCTCGTCGGCCATCTGCTCGTCGCCGACCTTGGTCGAGCGCGCCGCGGCTTGCTCGAGGTCGGCGCTCGAACGCCAGCCGCTGCGGCGCAAGATCGCGTATAGCTGCATTGGTATCTCCTCCGTCGTGGTTGCCTACGCTGACTCCAACCCGACCACGGATTCTCCTCCACGGTCAACTACGGAGCAGGTTTGGCAAGTTCGAGCGGATGGCATCGGCTCGTCGCGGCCATACGCTGCGGCGATCGAAAGGGCCCCGGGCGTCACGTTTCTGCGCTGGGGCACGCGATGGCAACTATGGAGAGTCACGAATTGGTGCGCAGCGCGTCGCGTAATCCGTGGGTCGCGCTTGACGTCAGCACTGACCCGGTTGTCCATTCGCGCGTGCTGGCGCGCGCGCACGAGGCCGGCGTCGGCGGCGGGCCGCACGCGTCCAACGTCCGCGAGCTCGTGCTGCGCAGCTGGGAGCGCAGCATCGTCGCAGGCGTCGCGCCGGACCAGTCCGGCGCGCCGGTCGCGCTGACCGCCGACGAGCTGCACGCGGCGCGCGAGCGCTCGCCGCTGGCGCCGGTCGTGGGCGTGATCCACGCAACGCTGTCGGGCCTCGACGACGACGCCAGGCACATCGTCGCGATCGGCGACGAGCAGGCCAGCCTGCTGTGGGTCACGGGCGACCCGCGGACATGTGAGCGGGCGCTGGCGATGCGCTTTCAGGAGGGGGCCGCGTGGTCAGAGCACGCGGCCGGGACCAACGCCGTCGGCACGGCGGCGGCGCTGGATCATCCGCTGCAGATCTTCGCCGCCGAGCACCTGGTCGCCGCGGTGCACCGGTGGGCGTGCTCGGCCGCGCCGATCCACGATCCCGCGACCGGCGAGCTGATCGGCGTGGTCGACCTGACCGCCGACTTTCGCACCAGCCACCCGCACACGCTGTCGGTCGCGGCGCTCGTCGCCCGCGCCGCCGAGCACGCCTTGCAGCTGCGCTCGCTCGAGCTTGCCGCACGCCTGCGCGAGCAGTGGGAGGCCGCGACCCGCGGGCGCCGGACACCGTCCGCCGTGGTCGACGCGCACGGCTGCGTGATCGCCTCGCGAGGCGCGGGCGAGCTCCCCACGCGGTTGGAGCTGGCCGGGGGCGAAGGCGGCGCCCTGATGCTTGCGGATCACCGCCTCGGCGAGCTGCAACAGCTCGCCGGCGGCGCGATCCTGTGGCTGCGGGGCCGTGCGCGGGCCGCTGCGCCGCGGTTGCGCCTGCAGCTGCTGGGCCCTGACGCCAGCGCCGGCTTCGGCCCCGGGCCGTGCGAGCGCGCGTTGCGATCGCTGGAGCTGCTCGCCCTGCTGGCGATGCATCCCGAGGGGCTGACCGCCGAGCAGCTCGCGCTCGAGCTCTACGGCGAGCGCGGCAAGGCGGTCACGATCCGAGCTCAGGTCCATCGCGTGCGGGCGTACCTCGGGGACGCGGCGCTGAGCACCCATCCCTATCGCCTAAATGTTGCGCTGGATGCCGACTGGGTCGAGGTCAAGCGGTTAATATCGACGGGACGGCCCGGAGACGCGTTGACCAGCTATCGAGGACCATTGCTCGGCGCCTCGGATGTGACCGAGATCGTGGCAGCGAGGCAGCTGCTCCAGGAATCATTGCGCCGTGCGATCCTCACGACCGCCGACCCGGAGCTGCTGTCGCGGTGGCTGGCGCACCCAGCCGGCGCCGACGACCTGGCCGCGGCGCGGACGCTGGTCGCCGTGCTCCCGTGCGGCGATTCCCGGCGCGCGGCGGCGACGGCGACAGCGGCGGCGATCGCCCGGCGACAGACACCGGAACCGAGCTGAGGAGCCCCGGCGCGGTCATGCATCTGAGCTGTTCGCGCGCGCCTCCCAACTGCAACGCAACTGCAACCCCCGCGCGACTACTTTACGGGTCGCAGAGTTACCCTGCGTCCAAAGACGCAGGTCCCCCGAGGAGAAGGAGAGCAGATGGCCACCATGACCGGAGCGGCAGCACCCGCCGCGGCATTCCTGGACGACGCCAAGGCGCACCCGAAGAAGCTGCTGATCGACGGCGACTGGGTCGAGGCCCGCAACGCCAACACGCTCGAGGTCTATGACCCCGCGCTCGGCGAAGTGATCGCCTACGTCGCCGCCGGCGACTCAGAGGACGTAGACCTCGCCGTCAAAGCTGCTCGGCGTGCGTTCGAGGACTCCGCCTGGAGCCGCATGACGCCATCGCAGCGCGGCCGGGTGATCCACCGGATCGGCGACGTGCTGCTCGAGAACGCCGAGGAGATGGCGGTGATCGAGTCGATGGACAACGGCAAGCCGCTGGCGGTCGCGCGGGCGGCCGACGTCGAGCTGGCGGCGGACATGTTCCACTACATGGCCGGGTTCGCGACCAAGATCTACGGCCAGACGTTCCAGATCTCGGTTCCATACACCCCCGGCGCGCAGTACCAGGCGTTTACGCTCAAGGAGCCGATCGGCGTCGTCGGCCAGATCATTCCGTGGAACTTCCCGCTGCTGATGGCCGCGTGGAAGCTCGCGCCGGCGCTCGCCACCGGCTGCACGATCGTGCTCAAGCCCGCCGAGCAGACGCCGCTCAGCGCGCTGCGGCTGGCCGAGCTGATGCAGGAGGCGGGGCTGCCCAACGGCGTCGTCAACGTCATCACCGGCTTCGGCGAGACCGCCGGCGCCTCCATCGCCGC
>JBEKRJ010000196.1:0-10460 GCA_049518835.1 Solirubrobacteraceae bacterium | reverse complement strand
CGGCAGGATCGAACTGGCCTTGCGCGAAATCCGGGGCCGGCAAGTACGAACTGCTGCTGCCGGTGTTGCAGCTGACGCCGTCGCCGGGGATGTCGCCCGCGCAGGTGAAGCTGACGGTCGTGAGCGGGCTGCCCGTCGTGCTCAGCGCCGTCGCCGTGGGCGAGAAATCGTCGATCACGTTGTAGTTCCCCGGCTGGCGGTTGATGACCAGCGTGTACGCCGTAATTCCCCAATCGCAGTGGAACTGGTAGTTGAGGAGGTCCGGCTCCTCGGTCGTCGGGGCTCTGGACAGCCATCCCCCACAAAGCGTCTGCGTTCCGGCCGCCGCCGCTGCCGGCGACGCGGCTGCCAAGGCGACCGCTGCAGCGCTGGCCAGCGTCGCCGCGCCTCGTTGCAGCGCCGTGCTGTGCCTCTTGCTATCGAACATCACACCTCCAGAGCTCGAATTCGACCGGCGGGCCGGTCCCTGGCCCGCCAATACGCGGTCCGCGCGCCGGCAGGGGCCCAATACGAGGAAGGCTATATGTTCTATTGAGTTGATGTCTGTTAGGCTGCGCCGCCACACGGCCAGTCCGGCGAGGGGCGGGCCTGTCGAAGGCCCTCCCCGAGAAGGAAGGAACCATGCTCCAAGTCCGTTGCGCGCGTATATCCGTCAGGCTGCTTGACCGACGCCTCCGGCGGATGCTCGGTGTCGCCGCGGTCAGCATCGGCGCCGCAGTCACACCCGCTTCGGCCGCCGCTTCGGCGCCGACCGCGCCGCCACCGGTGACGATCCTCACGGCATCCAGCCAGCTCGGCCGTCGCGACATCTTCATCACGCCGACGGGCGACGCGAGCACCTACGCCAACGGTCCCGAGATCCTCGACCGCGCGGGCAACGTGGTTTGGTTTCACGCGATCCCGCCGGGGCTGACGGCCGCAGACTTCCGCGTGCAGACCTACGACCATCGGCCAGTGCTCACCTGGTGGCAGGGAACCGGGCTCGGTGGGCTGTCGAGCGGCACGGACTACATCTACGACGATCGCTTCCAGCAGATCGCAACCGTCAACGCCGGCAACGGCCTCAGCGCTGATGGACACGAGTTCCTGATCACTCCCTGGAACACGGCCCTGATCCTCGCGTACACGACCGCCACCGCGAACCTGACGGCGATCGGCGGCGCGGCCGATCAGACCGTGATCAACGGCGTCGTGCAGGAGATCGATATCGCCACCGGCAAGGTTCTGTTTCAGTGGAACAGCGCCGACCATGTCCCCTTCAGCCAGAGCGAGCAGCCGCTGCCGGCTTCGGCGAGCACGCCGTGGGACTGGTTCCACATCAACGCCGTACATCTGGACACCGACGGCAACCTGCTGATCGACGCCCGCGACACCTGGACGACCTACGAGGTCAACCGCCATACCGGCGCGATCATCTGGCAGCTCGGCGGCAAGGACTCGAGCTTTGCCCTCAGCGCCGCCCCAGGGCAGGTGCTCGACAGCGCGGACGAGATCTTCGCCTGGCAGCACGACCCCGAGGCGCTCGGACACGGCATCTACACGTTCTTTGACAACGAGTCATCCGGCACGCCACTGCTGCCCTACAGCCGCGCGATCACGGTGCGGCTCGACCAACGAGACCACGTCGCGACGCTGCTCGCATCAGACAATCAGCCGGAGGGCCTGCCGGCGCCGTCGCAGGGCAACGCTCAGACGACGCCAGACGGCAATCTGTTCGTCGGCTGGGGAGCGCTGCCCTACTTCTCCGAGTTTGACCCCGCCGGCGCGCTGATCTTCAACGCCGAGTTTCCCGCCGGCGTCAACAGCTACCGCGCATATCTGCTCCCGTGGGATTCGGGACACTAACTCGATTGAACTGGTCTGCGCAACCGACGCCAGAGGAGGAGGGCATGCGGCTCCCGACGATCCAGCAGGACGACCGGGAGCCTCGCTCCCGGTCGCGATGGCGTCGGCACTCGACGTCACAGCCGATTGGCGTGTATTACGAGCGGCAGTTGAGAGAGTTGCTCGAGCAGGTCCGGGAAGGGTTTGCGCGACTGGATGCCGACGAAATCGACCTGTTCGAACTCGACGAACTGATCCTCGGCTACCAGCGGCGCGCCGAGGCACTGCGCGATCTGTGCGGCGTGTCCGGGACCCTGCACGCGTCGGTTTAGTGGCATTGAGTTAGTTGACAGGGCAACTTGTTGATCGAGGATGGAATGGCGCATAAAGTCGCTTAACTCAATTGATTTGCTAGACTAGGCGCGTGTCCGTGATCCCGCAAGTCAATTTCATTCACGACGTACCGGAAGCTGACGCGGCTCCTCACCCGGCGCGGACGGACTATCTGGCGGGACGCCCCGTATGAGCGTCGTGGTGCATTGGTTTCTGCCGACCAATGGCGATTCGCGTACGGATCTCAGTCTGGGGAACGCGGTCGGCATCAGCGGCTCGCGGGCGCGCGATGGTGGCGCCGAGCGCTCGCCCGACATCGACTACATCGGGCAGATCGCACGTTCGGCCGAGCAGCTCGGTTTTCGCGCTGCGCTGACGCCGACGAGCTCGTGGTGTGAGGACGCTTGGATCATTACCGCCGGGCTGACCCAAGTCACCGAGCGTCTGCGATTCCTGGTGGCGTTCAGACCCGGCTTGCAGTCCCCGACGCTCGCCGCGCAGATGGCTGTGACATATCAGCGGATCTCTGGCGGTCGGTTGCTGCTCAACGTCGTGGTTGGTGGCGACGACGCTGAGCAGCGGCGGTTCGGGGACCGCCTCGAGAAGCGCGCTCGCTATGCCCGGGCCGCTGAGTTTCTACACATCGTGCGCGAGCTTTGGGCGCGCAGTTGTACGCGCGTGCGCGCTGGCCGGAGATTTACTTTGGCGGCTCTTCGCGGGAGGCGATTGATGTGGCTGCGCGTCACGCCGACGTCTACCTCACCTGGGGTGAGCCGCCCGCTCAGGTTGCCGAGAAGCTTGCCGATGTCCGCGCGGCGGCGGCGGCGCACGGTCGCGAGTTACGGTTCGGCATCCGTTTGCACGCGATCAGCCGCGATACCTCGGCGGAGGCTTGGATTGAGGCCGAGCGCTTGTTGGCGGGCCTGGACGCCGACGCGATCGCGCGCGCGCAGGCTTTTCAGCGCACCTCGCAGTCCGAGGGCCAGCGGCGCATGACCGCGCTGCACAACGGGCGCACCGATGCGCTCGAGGTGTCCCCAAATCTCTGGGCCGGAGTGGGACTGGTGCGGGGCGGCGCGGGGACGGCGCTGGTGGGCAGCCATCAGGAGGTCGCCGATCGGATCGAGGAGTACCACCGGCTCGGAATCGACGAGTTCATCCTGTCTGGATATCCGCACCTCGAGGAGGCCTACCGCGTCGGCGAAGGCGTGCTGCCGGTGCTCCGTGGTCGCGGCCTGCTCGATGAGGCTGACGCAGCCTTGCCGGCACCGGCGTAGCGCTGCCTAAACCAAGCCTGCGCCTTTGCTTTGACGGATGGCGTCCCCCCGTCCCCCCGGTACACAGTAACCGACCAAGTCAATTGACTTAAGTGTTTTCGATGACTGCACGCCCGAACCGGACAAAGATCGAGGCGAGAGCAAGCCGCCGGCCGCGGCTCGGCCGTTGGTGGCACCGGCTGGTGAGCCCACTTCTGGTCGTGCTCGTGTGGCAGCTCGTCAGCACGATCGGTGTGATCTCGACCCAAAAGTTGCCTCCGCCGACGAAGGTCTGGAGCACGGCGGTGCAGCTGATCACTACCAACTCCGCGGCGTACGGGACGCTGCAGCACGCGATGCTCGTCTCGCTGCAGCGGTTCGCGCTCGGGTTTGCGCTCGGGGCCACGGTCGCGGTGAGCCTGGCGATCGTCGCCGGTTTGAGCCGTCTGGGCGAGAGCGCGGTTGATCCATTGATGCAGATGGTGCGAACGGTGCCGCTGTTCGGATTGATCCCGGTATTCATCGTCTGGTTCGGGATCGGGCAGCTGCCCAAGGTGCTGCTGATCGCGCTTGGCGCGGCGATCCCGTTATACCTCAACACCTTCTCAGGGATCCGCAGCGTCGACGCGAGGCTCGAAGAGCTCGGCCAGACGCTGCGGCTCGGCCGCGGCGAGATGCTTGCGCACATCATCTTGCCTGGGGCCCTGCCCCAGGCGCTCGTCGGCTTGCGACAAAGCCTGGGCGTGGCGTGGTTGTCGCTTGTCGTCGCCGAGCAGCTCAACGCCAATGCCGGGCTCGGCTTCATCATCAACCAGGCGACTCAGTTTCTGCAGAACAACGTCATCTTCGTGGCGTTGCTGGTCTACACGCTGCTGGGTCTGGTCACCGACTGGCTCGTGCGACAGCTCGAAAGGAGGGCGCTGGCATGGCGCCAGAGCTTGCTGACGCAGTGACCGGAGATCGCATCCGGACGGTCGACGACCGGCCGCAGGGCGAGCCCGTCGTCCGCGTGCGTAACCTGACCCGCGCCTTCGGGGAGCGCCGCGTCCTCGACTCACTAGACCTCGACATCGCCTGTGGCGAGTTCGTCGCGATGCTCGGGCGCAGTGGGTCGGGCAAGTCCACGCTGTTGCGCGCGCTGGCAGGGCTCGATCGCGGGCTGACCGGTGAGCTCGAGGTAGACGGCGCCGTTGCGGTGGCCTTTCAGGACTCCCGCCTGGTGCCATGGAAGCGGGTGGCGGCCAACGTACGCCTCGGCCTGCGAACCAGCGACGCGTGGGCTCGGGCACGCGCGGCGCTCGAGGAAGTCGGCCTCGCGGGCCATCAGGACGCCTGGCCGTTGACGCTGTCTGGCGGCGAGGCGCAACGTGCTTCGCTGGCCAGGGCGCTCGTCCGCGAGCCGCGTCTGCTGCTGCTCGACGAGCCATTCGGCGCGCTCGACGCTCTGACGCGGATCGCGATGCACAATCTGGTGCTCGGGCTCTGGGCTGCCCACAGGCCTGCAGTCCTGTTCGTCACCCACGATGTGGACGAGGCGCTCGCGTTGGCGGACAGGGTGCTCGTCCTCAGCGGCGGTCAGATCTCCCACGAGTCGTCCGTCCGTTTGCGGCGCCCACGCGAACGTGAGCACCACGAGCTCGTGGCGCTGCGCCGGCGCCTGCTCGCCGAACTCCACGTCGACACGAAGGGAGCACCAACATGAGCACCAGACAACCCCACGAAGGCCGAGCAAGGCGTCGCGGGCGTCGCTCGGGCGCCAGCCGGTGGGTCGGGCCGGCCGCGACGCTGCTGGTTTGCGCAATCGCGACAGCGTGCGGCTCCAGCAGCACCACGAACACTTCCAACGCGACATCGGCCGCTGGGAGCGTTGCAACCTCGACCGCGACGAGCAATGCGGCCGCGACCGCGACGAGCAACGCGGCTGCCCTGTCCCAGGTCACCCTCCGTGTCGGCGACCAGGCGGGCACAGGGGCGCAAGCCCTGCTGAGCGCTGCCGGGCTGCTTGCAAAGCTCCCGTTCAAGATCACATGGTCAGACTTCACCTCCGGTCCGCCGATCCTCCAGGCGATCAACGCCGGGGCGCTGGACATCGGCGGTGTCGGCGACGCGCCGCCCGTGTTCGCCGCTGCCGGGGGCGCGAAGATTGCGATCGTAGGTGCCTTCGCTACCAACCCCGACAACGCCGGGCTGGTGCTCCCGAAGGATTCGCCGATCACCTCGATCGGCCAGCTGCGCGGTAAGAAGATCGCCGTCGCCCAGGGCAGCTCCGCTGACTACCACCTGCTGACTGTGCTCTCGAAGGCCGGATTGAGCGTCCACGACGTGAGCTTGGTATACGTCCAGCCCGCCGAGGGTCTCGCGGCGCTGAGCGCTGGAAGCGTCGCCGCATGGGACATATGGGCGCCCTTCATCCAGCAGGTCCAAGCGCAGCGCGGCGCCACAGTGCTGGTTAATGGCGACGGCTACGGCAGCAACTACTCGTATGTCGTCGCGTCCCGCGCCGCGCTCGACGACAGCGCCAAGGCGGCGGCGATTAGCGATTACCTCAAGCTGCTAGACCAAGCCCACATCTGGGCCAACACGCATCCCCAGGCCTGGGCCGTCCAGTGGGCAAAGGCGACCGGGCTGCCGCTCGGAGTCATGGTCGCGGCGGCCAAGGACGATACCGCGACGCCGGTGCCGATCAACGGGCAGATCGTTGCCGCCGAGCAGAGCCTCGTAGACGCATTCTCGACCGCCGGCCTGATTCCAAAGAAGTACAACTTCGCAAGCTACTCCTACAGCGGCTTCAACAGCGTCATCGGCAGCGGGGCGTAACGCTCGAACCGGCTTCCCCAGGCTGGCTTTGCCAGCCTGGGGAAGGCCTGGCCGGTCAGAGGTGCCGCGGCCACGCCGCCGAGGGCGTGGTGACCGCGGCTGCCGCGAGCCGCTAACCGACAGCGACCGGGTCGGCGACCGGTGAGAATTCAGACGCGTCGCCCTTACGGACCCGGCTCCCGGTTCCATCGATGCTCACCGGCACGTCGCCGGCCGACCAAACGACGCACGAAATGACCGAGCACCAGCGCTTGCTCTGCATGAGGTTGGCCGCTGTAGTTCGGGCAACGTCGATCGCGCTTGACGGCACGTCAGTTTTCGATAATCTCTATTGAAATGATGCTGGTGATGCTCGATTTGTCTCCGAGACGGTTGTGCTCGGTGATCGCCGTGGCCGCAGGGCGGCATTCGCGGCGAGCGTCCCAGCACGATGAAGGGCCACGAAGGGACCACGGCTCGGGGTCGTCGTCTTGCGAACGCGACCCCGAGCTCCCGATACCGGCCGGCCGCGCGCCAAGGAGAGTCCGTCGATACGTCAACCTGCCACCTGGGGTTTCGCTGCCTCGTACGAGCCCGAGCGCTCCGATTAGCTGGCGTGGGCTCGTGCGCCGGCGTCCTCCTCGGTCACGTGCCCCTCGTTGAGGAACAGCGATATGCGCCGGTGGTACTCCGGGACGTCGAGCAGGAACGAGTCGTGTCCCCATGGCGAGCTGACCTCGGTGTGACGGGCGTCGACGCCACCCTGCGTGAGCTCCCGGGTGAGCTGCGCGGAATGGTGACTTCCGAAGCGCCAGTCGCTGTCGAACGAGATCAGCCGAAACCGGGTGCCCGCGGATGCGACGTCGGCGAGCGCGAGCGCGGGATCGGCGAGCGGGTCGAAGTAGTCCATCGTGCGGCTGAGGTAGAGGTAGGTGAGCGCGTCGAAGCGCCGCACAAACGATTTGCCCTGGTGAGCGAGGTAGTGCTCGACCTCGAAGTCCTCGGCGAACGTCATCGCCGCGCCGGGGACTCGCCGCTGGCGATCGAACTTGCGTCGCATCGACTCCTCTGAGAGATAGGTGATGTGCCCGAGCATCCGCGCGGTCGCCATACCGCGCTCGGGCCGCCATGGGGTGGCGAGATAGTCGCCGCCGGCAAAGGCAGGGTCGCGCATGATCGCCGCGCGGGCGACGGCTGAGAAGGCGATGTTCTGGGCGCTCAGCTTGGCGGTGGCGCAGATCAGGACCGCCCGCTGGACCTCGGTGGGATGGTCGAGCGCCCACTGCAGGGCCTGCATGCCGCCGAGCGAGCCGCCGATCACGGTGTGCACGCCGTCGATCGACAGGGCCCGAAGGAGTCGCCGATGCAGGCGCGTCAGATCGCGGACCGTGAACAGCGGGAAGCTCAGCCCGTACGCGCGGCCGCTGACGGGATCGATGCTCGACGGGCCGGTGGTCCCCTGGCAGCCGCCGAGCAGGTTAGGGCAGATCACGAAGAACTGGTCGGTGTCGACCGCTCGCCCGGGGCCGATCAGGTTATCCCACCAACCGCGCTGCGACGGATTGCCGTGATGCCCTGCCGCATGGGCATCGCCGGTCAACGCATGGCACGCGAAAACGACGTTCGAGCGTGCTTCGTCGAGGGTTCCGTAGGTCTCGAAAGCGACCTCGACAGGCGCGATCGTCGCTCCGGACTCGAGCACCAGCGGGTCGTCCCGATCGCACAGGACTTCCCGCTCGGTGTGCACGCGGCCGAGGCCGCCGCCGGTCATACAGTCGCGAGCGTCCGAGTGCAAGCAAGCGCCTGATCGAGATCCTCGACGATGTCGTCGATGTGCTCGATGCCGACCGACAGCCGCACGGTCTCCTCGGTGACGCCAGCCGCCGCCAGCTCCTCCGCGTTGAGCTGCGAGTGGGTGGTCGAGGCGTTGTGGATCGCCAGTGACTTGGCGTCGCCGATGTTCGCGAGATGGCTGAACAGCTCGAGGTGCTCGATGAACGACCGCCCAGCGGCAGCCCCACCACTGACGCCGAAGGTCACGAGCGCTCCGTAACCCCCGCGCAGGACCCGCTGGGCCACCTCATGGTAGGGGCTTGACTCCAGACCTGGATAGTAGACCCACTCGACGTCGGGGTGACCCTCGAGGTGACGGGCGACCGCGAGCCCGTTCTGGTTGTGACGCTCGAGGCGGAGCGGCAGCGTCTCGACCCCCTGCAGGAACAGGAAGGCGTTGAACGGCGACAGCGCCGCGCCGGTGTTGCGCAGCAAGACCGTGCGCGCGCGACCGATGTAGGCGGCCGGGCCGAGCGCGTCAGACCACACGACCCCGTGGTAGGACGGATCGGGCGCCGTGAATGGGTAGTAGCGATCGCCGTGCGCGGTCCAGTCGAACTTGCCGCTGTCGATCAGCGCACCGCCGATCGAGGTCCCGTGCCCGCCGATGAACTTGGTCAGCGAGTGCACCGAGATGTCGGCCCCCTGCTCGAACGCGCGTGCGCCGATCGGCGTCGGCACGGTGTTGTCGAGAATCAGCGGCAGCCCACGCGCGTGCGCGGCTGCCGCCCACGCCTCGACGTCGAGCACGTTCAGCCGCGGGTTGCCGATCGTCTCCGCGAACACCAGCCGCGTTCGATCGTCGGCCAGACGTGCGACCGCCTCTGGGTCGTCCGCGTCCGCCCACCTGACCTCGATCCCGTACTGCGGCAGCGTGTGTGCGAACAGGTTGTACGTGCCGCCGTAGAGCTGCGACACGGAGATGATGTTCTCGCCCGCTCGGGTCACGTTCAGCACCGAGTAGGTGACGGCCGCCTGGCCTGAGGCGGTGACCAGTGCGCCGATTCCGCCTTCGAGCGCCGCCAGCCGCTCCTCGAGGACTGCCCAGGTCGGATTCATGATCCGCGAGTAGATGTTCCCGGGAACCTTGAGCGCGAATAGGTCGGCCGCGTGCTGAGTGTCATCGAACACATACGACGACGTCTGATAAATCGGGACGGCGCGTGCGTTTGTGGCGCTGTCGGGCACCTGCCCACCATGGAGGGCGAGCGTCTCGGGTCTCAGCGATGGCATCGTGGCGGCTCCTTGTCAGGAATGAACACACGGCATTGTAGTAAAATGCAAGTTAGCTCATAGTTTTGATGAAGATCATGGGTTGTTGGTTCTCAGCGAAGGATTCGGTCGGCCATGAGTCGCTCGCAAGGATCACGTCGAGTTCGAGGCGTGCTCGGCGCCCCAGATACCCGGTCCGCGGCGGTGCTCGTGGATGAGCGAGGTTTCGGCGTGAGCTACCGCGGGATGAGTTGCGAGGTGGTCGACGACGAATTCTCTTGGGCCCTGCGGATCGGTCGCGGCGACCCAGACCAGGTAGTCGGTCACCCCTGTGAGGTGGAACACCATGAGCACGCCCGGGAGATTGCGGATCGAGGTCCAGCGCGTCGACCGGAGTCTGCAGATGATTCGCCATAGGCTGGCAGGATGACGGGATTTCGAAGAATCTGCGGCTTTTAGCGCTATCGACGCATAACCTGTCCGCTAGTTGACCATATCCAGCAGCATCAGCAGACTGTGCTCAATGGAGACATACGCCGGAGCACCCGTTATCGAGGATTCGATCCTCGGCACGATCGGCAACACGCCGTTGGTGCGGCTGTCCCGCATCGGATTGGGCTTACGACCCACGCTCGTCGCAAAGCTCGAATCGTTCAATCCGGGCGGTTCGATCAAGGACAGGATCGCCGTAGCATTGATCGAGGCAGCCGAGCGGGACGGTCGGCTGCGGCCGGGCGGCACGATCGTCGAGCCCACGTCGGGTAACACCGGGACGGGGCTGGCGATCGTCGCGAGGCTGAAGGGCTACCAGGTCGTCGCGGTGCTGCCGGACAAGATGTCGGAGGAGAAGATCGATCTCCTGCGCGCCTACGGCGCGGAGGTCATCGTCGCTCCGACAGACGTGCCGCCCGATTCCCCGCAGTCCTACTACCGGGTCGCTGATCGTCTGACGGAGGAGATCCCCGACGCGTTTCAGCCCAATCAATACTTCAATCAGGCCAATCCGCAGGCACATTACGAGTCCACCGGGCCGGAATTGTGGGAGCAGACCGCGGGACGGATCACGCATCTCGTTGCCGGTGTCGGCACTGGAGGCACGGTCACCGGCGCCGTTCGGTATCTGCGGGAGCGTCGACCCGACCTGACCGCGGTCGGCGCGGACCCCGCGGGCTCGCTCTACTCCGGAGGAGCCCAGAACGTCCGGCC
>JBEKRJ010000195.1:0-7663 GCA_049518835.1 Solirubrobacteraceae bacterium | reverse complement strand
GCTGTAGCCATCGCCGCCGTAGCCGCCGGCGCTATCGCCGCCGTAGCCGCCGGCGCTCTGCGCAGAGCTGTCGGACTGCCAGGCGACTGAGAACGATGAACCGTCGCTCGACAGCGAGGTCGGCTGGGCGTCGGCGCTCGACCCCTGGTCAGAGACGAAGCCCGAGCCGCCGCCGCTCAGCGCCACCGGGACGGCGGTCCAGTTCGGGTCGGAGATCGAGCCCGTGTGCCCGTCGGCGGTCGCCGACGTGCTGGTGAACGTGACCGTGCCGAAGTCCGCGAGCGGCAGCGGCTGACAGTTGCCGCTCTCGTCGCAGGTCGACGGCGCCTCGGCGATCCACTCGGCGCTGGAGCTGTCGGGGGCGCTCATCTGCAGCGTCTTGGTACTCGACGCGCCCGTTGTCTCGTCGCTCAGCGAGACCGTCACGGTGGTCCCGTCGACCGTCACCCGGGCCGCGACGTGGTCGCCCGGGCTGATCGTGATCGGGAGCTTGACCGGCGCCGAGGGCACCAGCTCGTACCAGGCGTAGTAGTCAGTCTGGCCGCCCGAGACGCAGTCGGACTGCGTCCCGACCTGCTCGAGCGCCTGGGACTGCTGCCCGGCTCCGCCGAGCCCGACCCAGAACGCGGAATAGCCGTCGCCGGCGCTGCAGTCGGCCGTCGGCTGCACCCAGCTACCGGAGACGCTCGAGAACGCGCTGGCCCCGCTGGCCACATAGCCTGACCAGTTCTCGCTCACCTGCTCGCTCTGAGTGACCGCGGCCGAGGCAGTCGCGGCGCCCGGGATCGCGGCCACGGCGGCGACTGCGAGGGTGGGTATCAGGTGTCTTGCTTTCATGCAGTTCACTGTCGCGGACGGCGCGAAGAGCGGCTTACGAGCTGGCGAAGAACTCGGTATGAGCGCTTCGCCGCCGCAACCTGACCTTCCACGCCGCCTGCCACGGCGTCCCGCCGGCCGCGGCGCAGGCGCGTGCCGACGAGCTGCTGACGCAGTTCGGCCTCGAGGGGCGGCGCGACGTCAAGCCCGACCTGTTCTCCGGCGGCCAGGCCCAGCGGGTGATGATCGCGCGGGCGCTGATGCACCAGCCGCAAGTGCTATTCCTCGACGGCGGGCGATCGACTGAGGGGCCCTCATGCGACGGCGACGGGGGACGGGGACGGGGCGCCAGCGAGCTCGGTGACGTTGCCGCCATTGGCCTTGGCGGTGTACAGCGCGTGGTCGGCGCGCAGCATCAGCCGCTGCAGGTTCTCGTCGCGGTCCCAGATCGCGACCCCGACCGAAAATGCGCTGTCGGCTGGGGTCACGCTGCGCAGCCGCGCGATCGCACGCCGCGCCGCGGCTGCGCTCGTGTTGGTCAGCAGCGCGACGAACTCGTCGCCCCCGATCCGCGCGACCACGTCGCCGGCCCTGAACGCGGCGCGCATCCGCACGCCGGTCTGGCGCAGCACGCGGTCGCCCTCGTCGTGGCCGCCGGTGTCGTTGATCGCCTTGAGGTGATCGAGGTCGATCGCGACCAGCGCGATCGGGTCGCCGGTGCGCGCGGCGCGCGCCAGCTCGCGCTGGGACTCGCGGCCCCAGCCGCGGCGGTTGAGCAGGCCGGTGAGGTCGTCGACCACCGCCTCGCGCTCGAGGCGCTGCGCGAGCGCGTCCATCTCGTGACAGATCGAGCGCAGCGAGCCCGCGACCGTGCACCCGACGAGCGCCAGCAGCGCCGCGCGACCGGGGACGACCGGGTACGCGGGCGCCCCGACGAGCAGCATCGGCGCAAAGCAACATGCGGCAAACACCGCGATCCCCGCCGCCAGCTCGCGCGTGTCGGCCTGCAGCCCCAGCCACAGCATCGCGGTCACGATCAGCATCGAGTAGCTCGAGGAGGCGCCGCCGGTGCCGGCCTGCATCAACGTCAGGCAGACGATGCCCATGCACGCCAACGACCCTCGCGCGAGCTTGCGCCGGCGCGGGACGAGCGCCAGCGCGACCGCCGTCGAGCACGCCCCGAACGCGCCCGCGAGCATCGCGAGCATCGCGAGCCGGTGCGGGGAGTAGCCGAACGCCGCGGCGATCGCGACCGGCGCGACGTTTGCGAGCAGCGCGAAGCGCAGTCGGTGGGCACGCCCGGCGGCGATCGATCGAGAGAGGCCCATATACGGGCTATCGACCGGGCGCAGGTGAGCTTGAGCGCCGGTTTGATCGCTCCGACGAGGAGCATGCGCGCCGCCGGCGAACCCTGACCGGTGAGCAAGGGCCGGTTTGAGTCGTTCTCCGACGGGGTGATCGCGGTCGCGATCACGTTGCTGGTGCTCAACATCGACGTGCCGGCGCCGAACGCGAAGCACACCCTGCTGCACGAGCTGCTGGCGCTGTGGCCCGCGTACGCCGCGTATGCGACCTCGTTCGTGACGATCGGGATCATCTGGATCAACCATCACGTGATGATCGGACGGCTGCGCCGGCCCGACCACGCGATCATGATGCTCAACCTGCTGCTGCTGATGACGATCGGGATCCTGCCGTTCGCGACCCATGTGATGGCCGAGTACCTGCGCCAGCGCCACGGCCAGAAGCTCGCGGCCGGCGTCTACGCGGGCTCATACCTGGCGATGGGGATCGCGTTCGGGTTGCTCAACCGCCACATCCTGTTCTCGAAGGCGCACCTGCTGATCGTGGAGCTGCCGCTGGAGGAGCGCCGGCGGATCTTCGCCCGGACCGTCTCGGGGCTGGCGCCGTACGCGCTCGCGACCGTGCTGGCGGCCGTCTCGCCGTACGTGACGCTCGCGATCTGCGCCGCGCTGGCGGCGTTCTACGCGACGCCGCTGGCAAGCAGCCCCGAATCCGAGCAGTCGAGCGCAGCGGCTTAGGACCCCGCGGCCCTCAGGGCCCGCGGTTCAGCTGTGGGCGGGCCGCGTCAGCACGCCGTAGGCATCCGGCCGGCGCGTGCGCAGGAACGGGAACAGCTCCAGCCAGTCGCGTCGCTGGTCGAGGTCGAGGTCGGCGACCAGCACCGCCGGCTGGTCGCGGGGCGCCTGGACGAGCACGCGTCCGTACGGGTCCGAGATGAAGCTCGAGCCGTAGAAGGTCAGCGGCGGCTCTGAGCCGGTGCGGTTGACGGCGACCATGAACGTCGCGTTCGCGACGCCGTTGGCGACGATCACCTGCTGCCACAGCGGCTGGGTGTCAAAGCCGGGATGGTCGGGCTCGGAGCCGATCGCGGTCGGGTACACGATCACCTCCGCGCCGGCGAGCGAGTACGCACGCGCGAGCTCGGGGAACCACTGATCCCAGCACGTCGGGCAGCCGAGTTGGGCGTCGCCGTCGCCCGCCGCGAGCGGCAGCGCGGTCAGCGGGAACGGCTCGCCGGCGGCCGGCCCGGGGCGAAAGTAGCGATCCTCGTAGTAGCCGGCCGTGATCGGGATGTGCAGCTTGCGCGTGCGCGACACGAGGCGCCCGTCGGGAGCGACGACGATCGCGGTGTTGTAACCGAGGCCGTCGGGCGCATCGGCGCGCTCGTACAGCGAGGCGTGGACGTAGGCGCCGGTGCGGGCCGCTTGGGCGCGGGCGAACGTGATCGTCGGCCCGGTCTCGAGCTCCTCTGGGGCGGCCCCCGCCGCTGCCGGGCCGTCGGGGGTGATCGCGAAATACGGCGACAGCGTCAGCTCCTGCAGGCACACGAGCCGGGCGCCCTCGCCGGCGCCCGCAAGCTCGATCCCGCGCGCGAGCGCCGCCTGGTGCTGGTCGGGATCGGGGTGCCAGCGCTCCTGCACGAGGCCGATCCGGACCGGCGCGCGCGTCGGCGCGCGCGTCCGCGCCGGCGAGGCCGGCGGCGGGTAGGCGGTGATCAGCAGCGGCTCGGTCATTCGCCGGCGCTGCCCATCTTCGCAGCAGCGCCGTCGTCGTCGGCCGGTACCTGCTGGGTGATGCAGTGCGGGCCGCCGCCGCCGTAGGCGAGCACGGTGCCGGGGACGGCGACGACCTCGCGCCCTGGGTAGGCGCCGGCGATCGTCGTCAGCGCGGGCGCATCGGTGTCGGCGCCGGCGACCGGCACGATCACGGCGCCGTTGCACACGTACAGGTTCAGGTAGCCGGCCGCGACGCGCTCGCCCGCGACCTCGCAGTAGGGCAGGTAGGGGAGCTCGAGCGCCTCGATCCCGGCCGCCCGCAGCCGCGCGCGGTTCTCCTCGCAGTGCTCGTAGTTGGGGTTGTCGGGCGGCACGGTCTGCAGCAGCGCCTGCCCGGGGCGGCTGAACGCCGCGATCAGGTCGACGTGGCCGTCGGTGTCGCGGTCCTCGAGCAGCCCCTGCCCGAGCCACACGATCCGCTGCGCGCCGAGGTAGTCAGACAGCGCGCGCTCGAGCTGCTCGCGCGAGTGGCCCGGGTTGCGGTTGGGGTTCAGCAGGCACTGCTCGGTGGTCAGCAGCGTGCCGGTGCCGTCGGTCGCGATCGAGCCGCCCTCGAGCACGATCTCGGCTGAGCGGACCTCGTCGCCGAGCTCGCGTGCGATCAGCGCGCCGACAGCGGCGTCGCGGTCCCACGGCGGGAACTTCCCGCCCCAGGCGTTGAAGCGAAAGTGCACCGCGAGTCGCGGCGCGCCGTCCCGGCGCACGTAGATCGGCCCCGAGTCGCGCAGCCATGAGTCATCGAGCGCCAGCGCGACGATCTGCACGCCGGCGGCGCACATCGCCCGCGCCTGCTCGGCGTCCGCACCGGGGTTGGCGATCATCGTCACCGGCTCGAACGCGGCGATCGCGTTGGCGACCGTCGCGTAGTCCTCGCGCGCGCGCCCCAGCTCGGGGCCCCACAGCGCCTGCCGGCACGGCCAGCCCATCAGCGTGCGCTCGTGGCGCTCCCATTCGGCTGGCAGGCGAACGCTCAACCGCGCGCGGCCAGCTCCGGGTTCCACGAGAACGCGTACTGCAGCTTGTCGTGCTCGCGCCCGGCGCTCGTCACGCGCAGCGGCCGGGCAGGGCGAGCCGAGGCGTCACGAGTCGTTGCCATCTGCGCCTCCTGTTAGGCGTTGTGCTGCCAGCTGCATCGCGGCGGTCAGCGTGTTGGTTTGGCGTTGGGCGGCGCGGCCGTAGATCTCGGTCAGCGTGTCGGCGAGCTGCTCGATCGCGTCCTGCACGCGCCCGGGGTTGAAGCCGTGCAGCTCGTCGGCGACCGCGATCAGGCCGCCGGCGTTGATCACGAAGTCCGGCGCCCAGACGATCCCGCGGTCGCGCAGCGCGTCGGCGAGCGCGTCGTCGGCGAGCTGGTTGTTGGCGGCGCCGGCGACGACCGGGACCTGCAGCGCGGGGATGCTGTGCTCGTTGAGGATCGCGCCGAGTGCACACGGCGCGAGCACGTCGGCGGGTAGCGCGAGCGCCTGCTCGGGAGCCACCCAGGCGGCGCCGAGCTGCTCGGCGAGCGCGCGCTTGGCCGGGTCGGCGTCGGTGACGGTCAGCCTCGCGCCGGCGCCGGCAAGCCGGCGCGCGAGCTGCGAGCCGACGTGGCCGAGGCCGATCACGACGATCTGGCGGCCGCTCAGCTGCGCTTTGACCGAGGCACGGATCCCGACCTCGACGCCGTGCGCGGTGTACGGGCTGGGATCGCCGGCGCCGCCGTCGGGGATCGGGCGGCCCGACAGGTGCTCGGTGAAGCGCGACAGGAAGACGATGTCCTGCTGGGAGGTGCCGACATCCTGCGCGGTGATGTAGCGCCCGCCGAGCGACTCGACGAGCTCGGCGAAGTCGCGCAGCACGTCCTCGCGCCGGCGCCCGGTCGGCGGGGCGCCCGGCGCCAGCGCGATCACGGCCTTCGCGCCACCGAGCTTCAGGCCGGCGGCGGCGGCCTTGAAGGTCATCGCGCGGGCGAGCCGCTCGACGTCGGCGATCGCGGCGTCCTCGGACTCGTACGGGTACATCCGCAGGCCGCCGAGCGCGCGGCCGGCGACCGTGCGATGGATCGCGATCGCCATCGTCACGCCCGAGCGCCTGCCGCGCCGGACCCGGATCTCCTCGTAGCCTGGCGAGGTCATCGCGCGATGCGCCGCGACGACGCTCATCTCGCCTGTAGCGGTTCGTGAGTCTGCATCCCTCTTATACGAGTGTCTAGCAGCAAGGCCGGTAGACTGCAAGTCTGCACAGCGATCCAGGTCAGAATGACCATTGTTGATGGGGGTTGGGGTATTCTGGTGGTCATATTGACCAGCATCGACTTGCTTGACGCGCGGCTCATCGCGACCGTGCGCGACAACCCCCGGATCGGGTTGCTGGAGGTGGCCCGGCGGCTGGGGGTCGCACGCGGCACCGTCCAGGCGCGGCTGGGCAAGCTCGAGCAGCGCCGCGTGATCACCGGCTACGGGCCCGAGATCGACCCGGCGGCGCTGGGCTACACGGTCACGGCGTTCGTGCTGATCGAGCTGGCGCAGGGGCGCCTGGCGGAGGCGGTCGAGGCGATCACGGCGATCCCGGAGGTGCTCGAGGCCGATGCGATCAGCGGCCCGCACGACGTCATCTGCCGGATCGTCGCGCGCGACACCGAGCACCTGCAGCAACTCGTCAACGCGCTGCTGCGCACGCCGGCGATCCATCGCTGCACGAGCTACATCGCGCTCTCGCGTCAAGTCCCGCCCCGCACCGCTCCGCTTGTGGTCGCCGCCGCGACTCCGGGTTGAGGGGTGGTCGACTTTGTGCCGCTATAACCGGCACTCGATCGTCCACCCCCTGTCCGCTCAGTACGCGCGGGCGACGATCGCGTCCAGCCCGGCCGGATCGTCGCCGTCGGGGATCGTCCCGTCGGCGCGTAGCAGGCAGCGGACGCTGACCCCGCGCGCGAGCAGCCGCTGTTCGCCGTGCTCGCCGAGCCGCTCCCAGCCGATCCGCGCGACGCCGCTTTGACCGGCGGCCGCCGCCTCTTGCGCGCTGGCGGCGACGACGGTCGCCGCATCCCGGCGGCGCGTGGCCTGCGCCAGCAGCCCGTCCTGGACCTGTCGCAGCAGCGCGGCCACATCGGCGACCGCGCCGTCCAACGGGGCGGCGGCCTTGGCGCCGGTGTCGCGCCGGACGACGGTGACGGTGCCCTCGATCAGGTCGCGCGGCCCCAGCTCGAGCCGTGCCGGCACGCCCTTCAGCTCCCAGTCGGTGATCCTGCGCCCCAGCCCTGTTCCCACGTCGGCGTCTACCCGGGCGCGCACGCCCGCCGCGCTGAGCTCGCGCGTCAGCCGCCGGGCGGCCTCGACGACCTCGCCCTCGTCGCGAACGGCGATCACGACCGCCTGGATCGGCGCGATGTTCGGCGGCACGCACAGGCCGCGCGCGTCGCCGTGGGCCATGATCAGCCCGCCGACGATCCTGCTCGACGAGCCCCACGAGGTCGTCCACGCGTGCTGCGCAGCACCGCTCGCGTCGGCGTAGGTGATGTCGAACACGCGCGCGAAGTTCTGCCCGAGCTCGTGGCTGGTGGCCAGCTGCAACGCCTTGCCGTCGCGCATGATCCCTTCGCAGGTCATGCTGTTGACGGCGCCGGCGAAGCGCTCGGTCGCGGTCTTGACGCCGACGAACACGGGGATCGCCATCACGTTGACGAGGAAGTCGCGGTACACGTCGAGACTGATCCGGCGCGCGTACTCGGCCGCGTCGGCGGCCGTCGCGTGGGCCGTGTGCCCCTCCTGCCACAAGAACTCGGTCGT
>JBEKRJ010000194.1:0-7674 GCA_049518835.1 Solirubrobacteraceae bacterium | reverse complement strand
GTGACAGCGCCGAGCCCCTCAAGTTGACGAACACGCGTGGCTCGTCGCGAATGCCCACCAGCAGCGGCCTGCCGCGCTGCAGATACGCCAGCAGGCTCTCGATCGCGATGCGCCCGATCGGAACGATCCGCTCTTTGGAGCCCTTCCCCCGGGCGCGCACGATGCACGCCTCGAAATCGAGGTCGGACAGCTCGAGTCCGATCGCCTCCGAAGCCCGCAGCCCGCAGGCATACATCGTCTCGAGCAGCGCTCTGTCGCGCAGCGCCCCCGGCGTGGTTCCCTGCGGTTGGGCGAGGAGCTGCCCGACCTCGTCGCGGCTGAGGACCTTGGGCAGTCGACCCGAGGAGCGGGGCGGGCGCAGCTGAGCGGTGGGGTCGTGATCGATGATCTGCTCGCGGCGCAGATGACGATAGAAGGAGCGCAGGCAGGCGATCTTGCGCTGCAGCGTCGCCGGAGCGACCGCTACCCGGCCCTCGCGACCGGTCGCCAGCTCGGTCACGAAGGCCGCCAGCTGCTGGGGGCTCGCGGCGAGCGGATCGACGCCCACGCGGGCGAGAAACTCGCCGAACTGTTGCAGGTCGCTGCGGTAAGCCTCGAGCGTGTTGCGCGACAGCCCGCGTTCGAGCTCGAGGTAGGCGAGGAAGTCCAGCATCAGGTCGGGCAGCCGGCGGGCGACGGCGCGATCGTCGGTGGCGGCCACACGGTCGTATTCGCGACGCTCGCTGGCGGTCCTGCCCGCTGCCGGGCAGCCCGCGGCACTGGCGCGACCGAGCTGCGCTCAGGAGCGCTGCCCGCGGCGTGCGAGCCACAGCAACGCGATCAGCGACTTGGCGTCCTCGCACTGCGCGATCGCATCGTCGAGGCGGTCGAGCGCCCAGGGCACGATCTCGATCCGCTCGTGCTCGCCGGGCTGGTCGACCTCGGGACTGTCAGACAGCTCGGTCGCCAGGTACAGCGCAATCCGTTCGTCGCTGAAGCCCGCGCTCGAGTAGAACGAGCAGATCTCCTCCCACCACGCCGCCTGCTTGCCGACCTCCTCGGCGAGCTCGCGCTTGGCGGCGAGCAGCGGCGGTTCGCCGGCGACGTCCAACTTGCCCGCCGGGATCTCCAATGACGCGTCTTCCCCGACAGCCTCGCGCGGCTGACGCGTGAGCCACACGTACGTGGCATCGATTGCGACGATCCCGACCGCACCGGGGTGCCATACCTTGTCGCGCTGGACCTCTTCGCCGTCGGCGTGTCGGTGGCGCTCGACCCCGGCGCGGATCACACGGCCCTCCCATTTGATTTCGCTGCTCAAGCGCTCAAACGCCACGCGCAGCCTCCTCTGTGAGCGCGATCGCGACCTCGAGCATTCCGTCGAGCGCGTCGATGCTGATCCGCTCGCCGGGCTCGTGATTTCGCTCGGTCCCGTCGGCCAGGTTGGTGCACGGAAAGCCGGCCGCGCGGAACGAGTTGGCATCCGACGCGCCACCGCTCGCGATGTGCCTGGGCTCGTAGCCACAAGCCGCCAGCGCCCGCTCGGCGAGCACGATCTGGGGCACGCGGGGTCGCGTGCGGTACCCCTTGAACATACGCTCCACGGTTACGTCGAGATCGCACTCGGTGTCGTTGGCAGCGTCCTGCAGGTGATCGACGATCTCGGTCGCGAGCGTTTCGGCTCGTCGTTGATCGAGGCTGCGAACCTCCGCGACGATCGTGCAGCGCTCGGGCACGACGTTGATCGCCGTCCCGCCGGCGATCGTTCCCACGTTGGCTGTCGTCTCGGGATCGAGGCGCCCGAGACGCATCGACGCGATCCCTCGCGCCGCGGCCAAGATCGCGCTGCGTCCGTTCTCGGGACGCACGCCGGCGTGCGCTGCACGACCGTGGAACTCGGCGACCACGCGGAAGTGCGTCGGCGACGCGAGCACGATCTCGCCAATCGGGGTGGCGTGGTCGAACACGAAGCCGAAGTTGCTGTGCAGCGTCGTCGTGTCGAACCCTGCCGAGCCGGCGAGGGAGATCTCCTCGCACACCGTGAACAACAGCTCGAGCCCGACCGGCGGCGCCTGCGCGGCGGCTGTAGCGCGCCGCGCGAGCTCGATGATCACCGCCACCGCGGCCTTGTTGTCTGCCCCGAGGATGCCCTCGTTCGCGTTGCAAAAGCCGCCGTCGACAAGCACCGGCTCGATCGCGGCCGTCGGCGGCACCGTGTCGAGATGCGCGCACAGCAGCATGCTGGGGGCGTTATCAGCTGGGACCCGCGCAAGCAGATTGCCAGTTTCGGTGCCCAGCCTCGCCCCGGCTGCGTCCTCCTGCACTTGCAGTCCAAGCGCGCGCAGCTCCGCGGTGACCCAATCGGCACACGCGCGCTCGTGGCGCGACGGGCTCTCGATCCGGCACAGCGTCACGAACGTCTCGTGCAGGCGCTCCCGTTCGGAGTCCTCGGCACGGCTCACGTCGCTGGCGCCGGTGATGCGCTTAGCCTGCGCTCCTGCGAATTGGCCTCGCTGCGGGGGCGGGCGTCCCCGAGCACACGCGCGACCGCGACCGCGGGCGCCGTGATCGACGGCGGTGCCGGCGTCAGGTCTAATGCCGCGACGCCATGTGCGAGCGCGGCACCGACGAACTCCCGGAACAGCGGCGCCGGTCGCTCGGGTCGGGACTTGAACTCCGGGTGGTACTGCGAGGCGATGAAGAACGGGTGCACGTCGCGCGACAGCTCGATCGCCTCCACGAGTCGCTCGTCGGGAGACGTTCCCGAGCAGATCAAGCCGGCCGACTCCAGCCGGCGACGAAGGTGGTTGTTGACCTCATAGCGATGGCGATGGCGCTCGTAGACGACGGCCTCGCCGTACAGCAGCCGGACCCGCGTCCCGCCGTGCAGCTTGACCGGATCAGCGCCTAGGCGCATCGTCCCACCCATGTCCGCGATCTCCTTCTGCTCCGGGAGCAGGTCGATCACGGGAAACGGCGTCTCGAGGTCCATCTCGGTCGAGTTGGCGCCGTCCATGCCGACGACGTGGCGGGCGAACTCGCTGACGGCGACGTGCATCCCCAAGCAGATGCCCAGATACGGGATCCGGTGCTCGCGCGCGATCTGCGCCGCACGGATCTTCCCTTCCCACCCGCGGCCGCCGAAGCCGCCGGGGATCAGGATGCCGTCGGCGCTCTGCAGACGGTCGACCACCTCGGGTTCAAGCGCGGACTCGGAGTCGACCCAGTCGATCTCGACCTTGCAGTCATGGCTGACGCCGGCGTGCTTGAGCGCCTCGACCACCGACAGGTATGCGTCCTCGAGCCGCACATACTTGCCGACGAGCGCGACCCGGACGTGGTGGCGAGCGTCGCTCGCCCGGCGCGTGATCGCCTCCCAGCTCGTCAGATCCGGCGCCGGTGCCTCCAAGCCGAAGTGCTCGTGCAGGATGAAGTCGTCGACCCCCTCGGCCCGGAACGCGAGCGGTACCCGGTAGATGTCGGGCACGTCATACGCGGACACGACCGCCTCCACCGGCAAGCTCGCAAACAGCGCGATCTTGCGGCGGATCTCTGCCGACAGCATCGACTCCGAGCGGCATACGATCATGTCCGGCGCGATCCCGATCCGGCGCAGCTCGTTGACGGAATGCTGCGTCGGCTTGGTCTTGAGCTCACCGGCATGGCTGATGTACGGCACGAGCGTCAGGTGGATGAACATGCACCGGCGCCGGCCGACGTCGACGGGAAACTGGCGGATCGCCTCGAGGAACGGCAGCGACTCGATGTCGCCGACCGTGCCGCCGATCTCGGTGATCACGAAGTCGACGTCGCTGGACTCGGCCATCAGCTTGATCCGCTGCTGGATCTCATCGGTGATGTGAGGCACGACCTGGACGGTCGCGCCGAGGTAGTCGCCCCGCCGCTCGCGGCGGATCACAGTGTTGTAGATCCCACCGGCGGTGACGTTCGACGTGCGGCTGGTGTTCGCATCGGTGAAGCGCTCGTAGTGGCCCAGGTCGAGGTCGGTCTCGGCGCCGTCCTCGGTGACGAACACCTCGCCGTGCTGGTATGGCGACATCGTGCCCGGATCGACGTTGATGTACGGATCGAACTTCTGCAACTGGACGTCGAATCCGCGCGCCACCAGCAGCTTCCCAATCGACGCGGCTGTGATCCCCTTGCCGAGCGATGAGACGACGCCGCCGGTGATGAAGATAAACCGTGTCTTGCCGGTGGAGCTGTTCACGGCGCGTCGCAGATCTTGGGCCATCGATCGATCCTCGAGTGTAGTTGACGTTCTGAAGGTAGCGGGGCGAGCGGACGCGACGTAAGTTTCGTCAGGCCGCTCGCAGCAGCTGTCGCGCATGGCTGCTGGCCGCGCGATCGCCCTCACCGGCGCCCAGCATCCGCACGAGCTCCGCCACGACTTGCTCGCCGTCGAGCGCGCACACCGTCGTGCGAGCGGGGACCGCCGTCGCATCCTTGACGATCGTGAAATGGCGCGTGGCGAGCGCCGCGACCTGCGGCAGGTGGGTGATGCAGAGAATCTGCCGGCCGTGCGCGAGGTCACGCAGGTGCTCGCCGACCGCACGCGCCGTCTGACCGCCGATCCCGGCGTCGATCTCGTCGAACACGAGCAGCGGCTGCGCGGCGGGTCGCGCGCGCGAAGGACGGCCGCGCCCGCGCCCAACTGCGGGCTCGTCGCCGTGCGCGACGCTCAGGAGGGCGAGCATCACTCGCGACAGCTCGCCGCCGGAGGCGATCTCACGCAGCGGTCCGGCGGGTAGACCCGCGTTGGGTGCAATCAGCAGCTCGACCGCGTCGGCGCCGCGAGGCCCGCAGCCGTCCGCTCGCGGCTGGACCTGCACCTCGAATTGCGCCTCGGGCATCGCCAGCTCCGCCAAGCGGCTGCGCACGGCGGCGGCGAGCGGCGGCGCCGCCCGACGTCGCTTGCCGGTGAGCTCCTCCGCGAGCGCGGCGAGCTGCTCGCGCGCGCCGGCGAGCTCGGACTCGGCCGTCTGCAGGGCGGTGTCGGCGTGTTCGAGCTCCTGCAGCCGCGAGCGGCAGTGCTCGGCATGGCGCAGGACATCTGCGACCGAGCCGCCGTGCTTACGCTGCAACCGCCCCAGCAGCGTCAGGCGCTCCTCGACCTCTTCGAGGCGCCCGGGCGAGCCGTCCACGTCGAGCTCGTAGCGGCGCAGCTCGCCGCTGAGATCGTCGGCCTCGTAGGCGAGCGCCTGCAGGCGCTCGCACAGCGGCGCCAGGCGATGATCGATCGAGGCCGCCTGCTCGAGCTGGCGCAGCGCCGCCGAGAGTCTCGACGAGAATCCTTCGCCGCTCTCCGGCGTGAGCGCCTCGACACCGGCCGCCGCAGCCAGCTGCAGGGTCTCGAGGTGGCGCAACCGAGCGCGCTCGGCGGCGAGCGCCTCGTCCTCGTCGGCGCTTGGCGCGGCCGCGTCGATCTCGCCAAGCTCGAAGCCGAGCAGGTCGAGCTCGCGGTCGCGCGCTCCCGCGAGCGCCGAAAGCTCGTCGCGGCGCCGATGCACCTCGCGGACGTGCCCGTAGGCCTCGCCGATGCGCCCGCGCAGCTCCAGCTGGTCGACGCCGCCGTAGGCGTCGAGCACGTCGAGTTGCGCGCCGGACAGCATCAGCTTCCGGTGCTCATGTTGGCCGTAGAAGGAGATCAGGCCGGCGGCCAGCTCGCGCAGGTCCGCGAGCGTCGCGGAGCGACCGCAGACATAAGCGCGCGTGCGACCGTCGGGCCATACACGCCGCGCGAGCACGACCTCCTCGGCGCCGGTTGGGATCAGCTCGGCGCTCGCATCGGCGAGCGTCGGCGGCAGCGAGAAGCTGCCCTCCACGTACGCCTCCGAGGCGCCGGCGCGGACGATCCCGCTGCGCGCGCGTCCTCCGAGCAGCAGGTCGAGGGCCTGAGCGAGCAAGGTCTTGCCGGCGCCTGTCTCGCCGGTGAGGATGTTCAGGCCGGGCGCGAGGCGCAACTGCGCCCGGTCGATCAGCAGCAGGTTTTCGACGCGTAGCTCATCGAGCATGCCAACGGTGTACCAGGCGGCGCCGACGGATCGAGCTCTTCAGAGCGGAGCGGAGGCCGTCAGGGGCTTGTCGCGAGCCGGCCGAACTTCTCGCGCAGTCGCTGATAGAAGGTCGTTCCGGCGATCTGCGCGAGGCTCCCCTGCCCATCGACGAATCGAGCCTCGATGCGGCCGCCGGGCGCCAGTACGCACGTCGGCCGGCCGTCGATCGTCACGTCCACCGGCTCCTCCTGCGAGCAGTTGTGAACCGCCAGCGCGTCGTTGGGAGCGACGACCAGCGCCCGGGCGGTGAGCGAGTGCGGGGCGATGAACGACACCACGAAGCCGGCGACTCCCCAGGCCATCACGGGCCCGCCGTTGGCGAGGTTGTAGCCGGTCGAGCCGGCGGGGGTGGCGACCACGAGGCCGTCGCAGCGGACCCGGCCGATCTCGTCGGCGCCGACGGCATATTGCAGGTCGGCGACGCGCTTGCCCGGCTGGCGGTGCATCGAGATGTCGTTGACCGCCAGCCAGCTGCCATGTTGCCCGGTAAGCCTGATGCCGGGCAGCGAGAGGACGTCGAACTCGCCGGCGAAAGCGCGCTCGAAGCCCGAGCGCTCCTCGTCGCGGTCGACCGTCGCGAGAAAGCCGATCTCGCCGTAGTTGACCGCAAACACCGGCACCCCCGTGCCGGCGTAGGTCCGCAGCGCGCTCAGGATCGTGCCGTCGCCGCCGAGCGCGAAGCAGATGTCGACGCCGCTGCGGGTGATCGTGTCGAGCTCGAGGCCGTCCTCGGGCTCGAGCTCGTGCTTGCGCGTCTCGTCCGGGTCAAAACGGAGCACGGCGTGCGCGCGGCGGGCGACGGCGAGCAGCTCGATGATCGCCGGCGCCGTCTCGGCGGGCCGCCGGTGGGTGAACACGATCGCGGTTCGCACGCGGTTCACGGCTCGACCTCCCGGACCGCGACAGCGAGATCGTCGAGTCCGCCGCGGCCGGGCTCGGCGAGCCACACGAACGTCTCGAGATTGCCCTTGGGCCCGGGCAGGCCCGAGCTGGCAAAGCCCTGGACGCCAGCGCGCAGGCCGCCGGCGGCGCGCGCGACGTCGAGCAGCGCTTCGCGCCGGAACTCCGCCTCGCGCACGACGCCCCCTTTTCCGACCCGCTCTCTGCCGACTTCGAACTGCGGCTTGACGAGCGCCAGGCAGTCGTAGCGCGCGGCCGCGCCGACGAGCACCGCCGGCAGGACCTTCGTGAGCGAGATGAACGACACGTCGACCACGATCAGGTCGGGCGCGTACGGGAGCTCGGCCGGATCCAGCGCGCGGGCGTTGCGGCGGTCGAGGGCCGTGACGCGGGGATCGGTGCGCAGGCGCCAGTGCAGCTCGCCGTACGCGACGTCCAATGCGACGACGTGCTCCGCGCCACGCTGTAGCAGGCAGTCGGTGAAGCCGCCCGTCGAGGCGCCAACGTCGAGCGCGCGCCGGCCCGACACGTCAACACGAAGGCGATCGAGCGCGTTGGCGAGCTTGATCCCGCCGCGGGACACGAATGACGGCGGCTGGGCGACCTCCAGCTCGATGTCCTCCGGGACCAGCTGTCCGGGCTTCTCGGCCCGCCGACGATCGGGCAGCAGCCGTACGTCGCCGGCGAGCACCGACGCCGCGGCACGGGACCGCGACGGGAA
>JBEKRJ010000193.1:0-7678 GCA_049518835.1 Solirubrobacteraceae bacterium | reverse complement strand
GAATGGGCCGTGGAGGAATCGAACCTCCAACCTTGGGATTAAGAGTCCCCTGCTCTGCCAGTTGAGCTAACGGCCCTCGGCTTGGCCGATCTTATCCCGCGAGGGGGGAGCGTGCGTCTCACGCGTCCGCTTCCGGCGAGCTTCGCGTCCGCCGGCCCCCTGCCCCGCCAACGCCCGCCGGCCACCCGCCACTGGCCGCTTAGATTAGGGCCCGCGGAGGGCCCTTAGCAGTTGCCCTGGACGATCTGCTGCGCCGTCGACGCCGAGGTCTTTGCCTGCTGCAGCTCGCTCTGCACCTGGGTGCGGGCGGTGCCCTTTGGCAGCAGGGTGAGGGCCTTGGCTGTTGCGAGGTCCGCCTTGCGCGTCTGGCCGGCGGCGTAGCCGGAGGCGGCGAGGCATTCGTAGCCCTTCGGCTGGGTTGGGTTGGCGTCGGCGTTGATCTCCCATGCGCTCGCGGCGCCGGCGTAGTTGCCCAGCGCCGTGTAGCCGCGCGCGGCGAGGATCGCCAGCGACGGGTCCGCCTGCTTGGTCAGCTGCAGGTAGCGCTCCCAAGCCTGGATCTCGCCGTTGAGCTCCTTCTTGCCGGCGGTGGTGAAGGTGTTCGTGGTCGCGTTGTAGTCGCTGCCCGAGCCGGCGCTGGACCAGCGGGCCGTCACGAGCGAGGCCCACGCCTGGGGATCGTTCGGGGTCTGTTGCGTGGCGCGCAGGGCCTGCCGTTCCTGCTGGCTGACGGCCTGCTTCTGGGCGCCGCTGGAGCCGCTGCCGGTGAACGCGTTGAGGATCCCGCCGATGCCGTTGCCGGCGCCGACCCCGAATAGAACCAGGCCGCCGCCCATCAGCACGGCGAGCCCGAGGTACACGGCCTGGACTGTCCGGCGCCGGCCACGACTGCGAAGATCGAAGAGCATGCTTTGGTCAGTCAGGAGGTCTCGAGCCCGTCGCCGAACGCCGCGGCTGCCTCGGCGGCGGCCCGGCGGGCCGCCCGGCGATCGGCGATCTTGAGCAACACGATACTGGCGAGGAAGAGGACGACGAGCGGCAGCGCTTCGAGACCGGTTGTGACGGGGTCAGAGCCCGGCATTGCCGCGGCGATCACGGCGATCAGCACGGTAGCGTAGCGCCAGTTGCGCGTCAGCGTGCTGCCGTTGATTACGCCGACCTTCTGCAGCCCGAGCAGCCCGAGCGGGAGCTGGAACGCGACCCCGATCCCGAGCATCGTCAGGATCTCGAACGTGTAGTAGCTCTTGGCCGACACGAGGACGTTGAACTGGTCGGCGTTGTAGCCCTGGAGGAAGTGCACCGCCGGCGGCAGCACGACGACGTACGCGAACGCGGCGCCGAGCACGAACATCAGCGGCGCGGCCGCCATCACCGGCATCGCCACGCGCCGCTCCTGCGCGCTCAAGGCCGGGATCACGAACGCGTACAGCTGGTAGATGATCACCGGCAGCGAGAACAGCAGCGCGAAGTAGCCCGCGACGGTGAGCGTCGTCATGAACGGCTCCCCGACGCCGATCGTGATCGGCTTCTCCTGGGCCGTGACGTGGCTCGGCAGCGCCTTGGCGGCCGCCAGATCCGATTTCGCAGCCGCCGCCAGCTGCTGCCGATCGGCCTGTGACAGCCCGTTCAGCCCGGCGATCACGCCGTCCACCTGCGCCTGACCGAGGAACGCGCGCCGCAACCTGACGTTCTGCGAGGGCTGGGCGGCGAGCCCCTCCTGCTGCGCGACGCTCGTCTCGTGCGGCAGCGCGCGGTCGAGCACGCTCAGCAGCGCGTGGTTCTGCCAGAAGCAGAAGCCGAACGCGACCGCGAGCGCCGCCAGGCTGACGAACAGCCGCGTGCGCAGCTCGTCGAGGTGATCGACGATGCTCAGGCGGTCCTCGTGCCCGATCGGCCGCAGAACCTTCGCCACGAGAGGCGCCTCTCTCCGGCTACGAGCCGCGCTCGGCGGGCTCGCGCACCGGCTGCGGGGCAACGACTGGCTCGGCCGCGGCGCTCGCCGGCGGGGCGACCGGCTGGTTGGCCTCGGTCAGCTCGAGTCGCTGGTCGTCCTGTGACTCGCCGGTGACCGACTCCTTGAACTCGCGAATGCCCTGGCCGAGCTGGCGGCCGAGCCCTGGCAGGCGCTTGGGCCCAAAGATCAACAACACGATCACCAAGATGACGATCAGGTCGGTGGTGGGGTTGCGAAACATACGCGGTCTCCAAGGGTAGCGAGGGGGCTTGACCCTACAAAGTTAGCTTGCTCAAGCTCCCAATCGGGTGGGCCGATTAAGTGCTCATCCAGCCAGGGAGGCGCCCGATGAACAAGAACCAGAACCCCAATCACCACTCAGTCCGCCGCATCATCCTTCCGAGCGGCAAGTGCATCGAAGTAGTCCGGTTTTCTGACCCCGAGGAAGCGGTCAAGTCCGGGCTGCATGTTTGCCCAATTTGCGACTCGGAGCTCGTACAGCCAGTGACGTGGGAGGAGACTCCCGACGCACGTTGGGAGCTGACGCTCAGCTGTCCGAACTGCTGGTGGAGCGGCGACGGCATCTATGACCGTGAGCAGGTGCAGGAGTTCGAGGATGAGCTCGATGAGGGCCTCGCCGACATGTTGCGCGATCTCCAACGTCTCGCGCAGGCGAACATGACCGACGAGATCGAGCGGTTCGTGGCGGCGTTGAAGGCCGATCACGTCCTGCCTGAGGACTTTTAGCCTCAGCTTCATCCAAACCAACCTCCGGGCTCCGGGGGCTTAGCTAGGCGCGCGGCCCCGCAGGCCGATCACGGGGGCCGGCGTGGGCTCCCGGGTTTCGCGGCGCGCCGATCGTGTCGATCGGCGTGCGAGTGCGCTCACGCGTACCGCTCGACGACACCGTCAGCAACGATCTCAAACACCCCGCGCTGTCGCTGCGGCAGCGCGGGGAGCGCCGTTTTCGCACACGCGACGAACTCGAGCGCGCGCTCCTTCGCGGTCGCGAGCGCGCCGGTCGCCGCGATCCGCTCGCACACTCCCAGCGCGTCGGTGGCGGTCCTGATCTCGCTCACGTCGAGCGCCGCCAAGGCCGGATCGCGTTCGCGCGCGAGAATCAGCGGCAGCGTCACGGTTCCGTCCAGCAGATCGGCGCCCTGCGGCTTGCCGGTGCGCTCCGGCGGCCCTGTGACGTCGAGCACGTCGTCGAGGATCTGGAACGCGAGCCCGACCTGCTCGCCGAACGCCGCCAGCGCCTCGCGGTCGCCGCCGCCCTCGAGCGCGCCGAGCTCGCACGCCGCAGCGAACAGCACGGCGGTCTTCAGCCGGCATCGCTCCAGGTAGCGCTGCACCGTGACATCGGCCTTCCAGGCGTCCGCTCGCTGCATCAGCTCGCCGAGCGCGAGCTGCGAGCTGGCCCGCGACAGCACCCGCACCGCGGCGACCGAGCCAGCGGCGGCGAGCTGCGCAAACGCGCGCGACAGCAGCAGGTCCCCGGTCGCCGTGGCGAGCTCTCTGCCGCCCACCGCGATCACCGTTGGCCGTCCTCGCCGCAGGGAAGCGCCGTCGAGCACGTCGTCGTGGACCAGCGTCGCCCCGTGGACCAGCTCGACCGCCACGGCCGCGGCCACGAGCCCGTCGGTCTCGGGGGGCGGCGCGCCGGCTGCCAGGCACACGAGCAGCGGGCGCAGGCGCTTGCCGCCGGCCGCGATCGTATCGCCGGCGTGACGGGCCAGCAGCGCGCCGTGCCCACGCGCGAGCGCCGCCATCCGGTCCTCGACACGCTCCATCAGCCTCGGGACCGCCGCCCCGCCGGCATCGAGCACGGCGTCCAGCGCGCCGGCGGCGCTCACAGCCCTGCCCCCCCGAGCGAGCCGCCAGAAGCGCTCATCGCCGGACCCCCTCAAGCGAGCCGCCGGCGGCGCTCACCGCCGGACTCCGACATGCATCGCGATGATCCCGCCGGCGGTGACGACGTAGCGGATCTCGCGCAGGCCGCAGCGCCACATCACACCCGCCAGCGCCTCCGGCGCGGGAAAGCGCCGGACCGAGTTGGGCAGGTAGCTGTAGGCCTGGGCCGCGCCGGCGAGCCGGCCGAGCGCGGGCACCAGCCGGTCGAACCACAGCTCGTAGAAGGTCGACAGCGGCGGCCGGCGCGGGGTCGTGAGCTCGAGTACGACGACGCGGCCGCCCGGCGCCACGACGCGAGCCATCTCCGACAGGCCGCGTTCCAGATCGCTGAAGTTCCGCGCCCCGAAGCCGACCGTCGCGGCGGCGAACTCGCGGTCGCCGAACGGCAGCGACAGCGCGTTCGCCGGCGCGAAGCGCACGCCCGCAACCCCGCGCGAGGCCGCCTTGTCGCGCGCAAGCGACAGCATCCGCTCCGAGAAATCGGTCGCGACGACCTCGCCGCCGGGCGCCACCCAGCGCGCGAGCTCGAGCGCCAGGTCGCCGGTCCCGGTCGCGACGTCGAGCGCGCGGTCACCTGGCGCCAGCGCCGCGAGCTGCGCGGCGCGCCGGCGCCATTGGTGGTGCAGGCCGGCGGTCATGACCGTGTTCATGCGGTCATACACGCCCGCGATGCGGTCGAACATCGCCCGCACCTGGGTCTCGTCCAGCGTTCCTGGCGCGCCGCCAAGCGCTGGGCTCACAGTCGCCGCCATTGGTCGCGATTGCAGCCGGCGGCTACTGCAGCATCGACAGGAAGGCGACCAGGTTGGCGAACTTCTGCGGGGACTGCGTCGCGAGGCTCTTGAACGACGGCATCGGCGCCGTCGGGTTGCGCAACGTCGACGCGATCGCCGCCGCCGGCAGCGTCGCGCCGATGTGGGTCAGCACCGGGCCGGGGCCGTTGTTGCCGTTGTCGCCGATCACGTGGCACGCGAGGCAGCCGGACTGCCCGACGACGAGCTCGCCGGCGCGGAACGTCGACGCCTCCTGCGCCGTCAGCGACGACGGCGGGTTCAGCGCCACCGTGTTGGGCGAGCCGGTGTTGGCGCCCGAGTAGGTCAAGAACGCCATCGCCGCGATCGTCGCGATGCCCGCACACAGCGCGATCGGCCGGCGCTCGATCCGCCGCTCCGGGCTGCGGTCGTAGAACGGCAGCAGGAACAGCAGGATCATGCAGATCGTCGGCACGCCGATCGTCGCCATCGGCGTGTATTTCGGCACGTTCTTCATCACCCGCAGGACCTCGAACAGGAAGAAGAAGTACCAGTCGGGCCGCGGCACGTAGGTCGTCGTGGTCGGGTCGACCTTGGGGCCGAGCTCGGCGCCGAACTCGAGCGAGAAGAAGATGATCACCGCCATCACGATCACGGCCATCCAGGCGTCCTTGGCGACCGCGTAGGGGAAGAACGGATGCCCCTCGCCCTTCAGGGTCGAGTACTCGCGGAGGTACTCCTCCTTCTCGGCTTGGTTCATCGCGCCGCCCTCACACTTCCGTCCGCTGCAGCTCGTACTCCGCGACCGTGTCGGGCTCGACCTCGGGGTGAACCCACGGCGGCGCGGAGATCCCGAGCTTGGTGACGAGGTACAGGTGGGCGCCGACCAGCGCGATGATCGCGCCGGGGACGAGCAGCATGTGGATCGCATAGAAGCGCGACAGCGTCGTCGCTCCGAACTCCGGCCCCGCACGCAGGAAGTCCGACAGGTAGGGCCCGAGGAACGGCGCGCCGGAGTTGATGTTGACGCCGACGATCGAGGCCCAGTAGGAGCGCTGGTCGAACGGCAGCAGGTAGCCGGTGAAGCCCATCACGAGCGTCAGGATCAGCAGCGTCACGCCGATCACCCACGTCAGCTCGCGCGGGTACTTGTAGGCGCCGAAGAAGAACACGCGCCCCATGTGCAGGAAGATCAGGATGATCATCACCGACGCGCCCCACTTGTGCATCCCGCGCACGAACTGCCCGAGGAAGGCGTCGTCGGTGATGTAGCGGATCGACTCGTACGCGCCGCCAGCGGCATCCGGCCGGTAGTACATCGCCAGGAACACGCCCGTGACGGCCTGGCTGAGGAATGCGAACAGGGTCGCCGAGCCGAGCGTGTAGAACCAGTTGATCCCGCGCGGGACCTTGCGGAACAGCAGCCAGCGCAGGCCGCCCGACAGCGACGTGCGCTCGTCGAGCCAGTCGACGACCGTCAGCCCCGCCTCGACCGGCGTGACCGGCGCGGCGCCGTCGTCTTCGCCGGGGCGCTTGGGCGGGGGCTTGAGGATCCCTGGGAGCGGGGGTGCGGGGAGCTTGGGCATTGTTCGCGGTTACAGCTTGGCGGTCGAGAACCGTGACGGGTACATGTACTGGCCGATCCCGTCGAGCGGCTCACCGGGATCGCGGGGCGAGAAGCGCCGCAGCTGGCTGTTGACCGAGTAGCGCGGCCCGATCTCGACGAGGCCGGTGGTCGGGTTCAAGCGGGTGTAGAAGCGATCGAGCGGACGCACCGGCGGGCCGCCCGCGACCTGCCCGCGGAAGTCGTACACGCCGCCGTGGCAGGGGCAGATGAAGCGTTCGGCGGCCTCCACGTAGCGCACCGGGCAGCCGAGGTGCATGCAGCGCGAGGACAGCGCGATGTACTGGTTGTACTGATCGGCGGGCTCGGTGTCGATCGCCGGGTCGCGCTTGCGCATGTACGCGATCGACTTGCCGGCCTCGCCGATCCCCTCGACGATCGTGATCACCTTGATCACGTACGTCAGCTCGGTGAAGTCAGACGGCGGCCCCACCGGCTGCCAGGACCACGGCAGGCGGCTGAAGATCGGACCGAGCGCGAACCCGAGCGCCGGCAGCGTGAATGCCGCCGCCGAGATCGCGCCGGCCGTATGGACGCTGAGGCCCATCAACCGCCGGCGCGTGACGGTCTCACCTTCGAACGCGCCCGGGATGTTGCGGTCAAGCGTGTACTTGGAAGCTGGGGGGTCTCGTCGATCTGCTGACACTTGGCTCTGCCTAAACGGATCCTGAATTGAAGGACTTCGGAACGATATCGTCAACATCGCGACTGGCGTCACGACCTCGCCCCGCGCACCGCACCGCCGCCGCCGCGCGCGCGAGCGCCGCGGCTGCGCCGGCGTCCTGCGCGCGGGCCAGCGCCTTGGCGGCCTCGAGCTCGGCGCTCGTGCCCCAGCCGATCGCGGCGGCGCCGGCCTGCCAGACGGCGTCGGCAAGCGCCGGGTCCCTCGCCGCGTGGCACTGGGCGACAAGCGAGATCACGTCGGCAAGCTGCGCGGTCGCGTCGAGGTCGCCGAGCGCCGCCAGCCGCGAGAGCCCCAGCGCGTACAGCTGGTCGCCGAGCAGCAGCGCCAGGTCCGGGTCCTCGGGACAGACCACGCGCGGGACGCCGTAGTGCAGCAGCGCCCCTTCGCGGATCATCTCCAGCAGCAACTCGTACTCGCGCTCGAGACCCGCGGCGCGCGGCCCGGCAGCCGCGATCTGCGGCGGCCCGGGATCGCCGGCAAAATCCCCCCCGGGCAGATCCACCCCCGGCACGAGCGCCGCGGCGACCGCGCCACCCTGCTCGCGCAACGCCGCCCGCAGCGCCGCCACCCCCTGCGCGGCGCTCCTCACCCGGCCAGCTCCCCGAACGCCGCCGCCGCCGCGTCGACGGTTCGCTGCACGTGCTTGTCGCCGTGGGCCAGCGAAGGGAACCACGCCTCGAACTGCGACGCGGGCGGATACACGCCCCGCGCCAGCAGCCCGCGGCACCACGCCCCGTAGGCGTCGAGGT
>JBEKRJ010000192.1:0-7681 GCA_049518835.1 Solirubrobacteraceae bacterium | reverse complement strand
GGAGTCGATGACAGAGGCGAGCACGGCGGGGTTGAGGATGCCGGCGACGTAGAACCACTGGCCGCCCACCCAGATCCGCTCGCCGGGGTAGATGCGGTCGATGCCAAGCAGCTGGGCGGCGGCGGCACCGAGGACAGCGACGGGCTCCTGGACGGTGGCCATGTTGAGGTAGTGGCCTTGGGCGACGGTGGTAGCGACGACGGGAAGAAGGTTAAGACTGGCGGCTTGGACGGTGAGGCCGTTGGTGTCGACCGCGGGGATGTACGGGGTGCGGTAGGCGTTGGCGCCGCTGACCGCCCCAGTGCTCTGCGCCTGCTGCACACCGCTGATCCGGCCGATCATGCCCGGCGCGCTGACGGGTAGTTCGGCGGTGCCGCGGGTGAAGCTTTGGCCGTTGCTGACGGTGAGCAGGTTGGTGCCGAGCTGGTTGATCTCGGCCAGCAGGCCGGCCTGGGATGAGGCCGACAGGCCAAGCACGGCGACGATGGCGGCCACGCCGATCGCGATACCGAGAGCCGACAGCGCGGCCCGCACCTTACGGGTGCGGAGTCCCACGGTGGAGAGCCGGGCCAGGTCCGACAGCTGTAAGCGCCTGCGGCTCAGGGTGTCGGTGGCGGTCATGATGGCTCCTCGCTGACGGGCGCGCCGGACCCGGTCTGCGGTTTGTGGGTGGGTGGCCCAGCGAGAGCGCGGCGGCGGGGGTCGGTGCCTGGAGCGGGGCCGGTGTCGGCGACGATGTGGCCGTCGAGGATCTCGATCTTGCGGGGCGTGCGCTCGGCGATGGCGTGGTCGTGGGTGATGAGCACGATGGTCGAGCCGGCCTGGTGGAGCTGGTCGATTAGGGCCAGGATGGATTGGCCGGTCGCCTGGTCGAGGTTGCCGGTCGGCTCGTCGGCGAGCACGATCGCGGGCTGGCCGACGAGGGCGCGGGCGATCGCGACGCGTTGGCGTTGCCCGCCCGAGAGCTGGGTCGGGCGGGCGTGGGGACGCGCGGCCAGGCCAACCAGCTCCAGGGCGTCGAGGGCACGCTGGCGGCGGTGCTTGAGGGGGATGCCGGCGTAGAGCAGCCCGTCGGCGACGTTGTCTAACACGGTGGCGTGCTCGGCCAGGAAGAACTGTTGGAAGATGAACCCGATCCGGGTGGCCCTCAGGTAGGCCACGTCCTCGTCGGGCATCGTTGCCACGTCGAGCCCGGTGATCCGCATCCGGCCGCTGGTGGGCTGGTCGAGGGTTCCCATCAGTTGCAGCAAGGTGGTCTTGCCCGACCCCGACGGGCCGACGATCCCGACCAGCTCCCCCTGGCCGATGGTGAGGTTCACCTCCCGCAGGGCCTGGACGGGCGGGTTTCCGGGGTAGCTCTTGGTGACGCCATCGACATCGAGCACAGGAACCCCGGGACTGTCGATCGCGACGCCGTTGCCGGCCGCGACCGCGGTGCTGTCGGGTGTCGGTGGCGGGGTGTGGGTCATGTTGACGCGACCACCACTTTTTGGCCGGCGGCCAGCCCCGAGCCGGTGACCTGCACCAGCCCCTCTGCGTCGTCAAACAGCCCGAGCGAGACCCCCACGAGATGGTTGCTCGCGCCTGCGCCAACGACCTCGACGGCGTAGCCCCCGCCGGGCCGGGCCAGCAGCGCGGTCACCGGCACCACCACGGCGTTCGGCACGCTGGCGGTGGTGATACCGACCTGCACCGGGGCCTGATCCCACGTGCCCGCTGCGGCCGGGTCAGACGGGGTGACGTCCACCGTGATCGTCGGTGTGGTGCTGCTCCCCAAGCTCGCTGACGAGCAGGTGTCTGTTCCCGGCGTGGCGGAGCTCGATCCCGACCCGCCCGACCCGGAGCTCGATGGGCAGGTGGCGACCGTCCCCACCGAGGACACGACACCCGGGGTGGTCTGGTTGTTGGGCAGGGCGATGCTCACCGTGTCCCCGACCGCCACACTGGTCTGTTGCGAGGCGTTCAGCGCCACCTGCACCTCGCGAGTGGTAGAGGTGCCCTGAAGCACCGTCTCGCCGGTCTGAGCGATGCCTCCTGGCTGGGCTGACACGGTTGTCACCCGCACGGCGGTGGGTTCGAACACAACCTGGCCAAGGGTCAGCGTGCCGGTCTGGGTCACTTCCAGGGCGGCCTGCAGCTTCTCCACGGCCGTGGTGGTGGCCGACCCGAACGAAGCGGACGTCGGGCCGAGCTGAGACGGGCTGGCGTAGCCGAGCGCGACCAGATCCGCGTTGAGCTCGGCCACGTCAGCGCCGGTCGCCCCGGAAGATAGGTTCCGATAGGCAGGGGTCGCGCCATAGAGCAACACCACCGGGCTGCCGTCCACCCGGTAGAGGACGTGACCCTGAGGGATCACCTGGCCGATCGTGGGCAGCTGGGTGTATATCCCGCCCGCCTGGCTGATCACTGAATACGGCGAGCCGTCCGGCAGCGCCTGATAGGTCAGGGTCCCTTCCTGCGGGACGGTGGCCGAGAGCGTCCGCTTCTGCACCTGCGCGGTATTCGCCGGCACCGGCTGTGCGGCCGCGGTCGCTGGCTTGGCGCCAGACGTCGCGGCCAGGCCGCCGGCGGCGGCTATGGCAGCCAGGACGGCCGCTGCGGTCAGCACTCGCGTCGAGCGCTTCACTGGACTGCCGCCGGATTCAGACGGATGCACTTCTGGATCGTGGCGTGCAACCCCGGAATGCTCGAACCGTTCGACACGTCGATGAGCGGCCCAGTTGCGGTGGGGTCCGGGAAGCTGGGCAGACCGTTGGCTCGCACGCACTGAGCGAACTTCAGCCGTGCCGACCGCTGTGTGGGAGTGAAGCTCGTGGGCATGAAACTCGGTGGCTCCAGGGTCTTGCACGCGCCTATCGCGTGCTGCCACGCCGCGCTGCTCGGGTCCAGCGGCGAGCTGTAACTCGGGATCCCGTAGGCGAACTGGCCCGACGCGTTCGGGTCTGGGAACTCGCTGACACCGTTGCTGCGGATGCACTCGGCGAACTTCACCGCCTTCGCATGGGCAGTGGTGGTGGGGTCGCCGCCACCGCCACCGGCACCTCCGCTGCCGGTACCGGCCGGTGCGTTTGCACCACACGCGCTGATCGGGACGACCATCGCGATCAGGGCAAGCGCGGCCAGCGGCCGTCGTTTTCTGCGCATGTCTTCTCCTATTCTCCTGTGAGTCGTGATTGCGTTTGACATCAAGTACGTGCCCCGCGGCGACCGGAAGCGAGCCCCCGCGGGCGCTCATGGCCGCGCTCGTCCGGTCTTCGGCCACCAGCCGCAGACGCAGCGGTCCTGCGTACGCGACTCGCCCAGGCGACGGGAGTCGACCAGGTGCTCCGCGGCCTCGCCCGCCGCGGCGAGAAGCCCCGCCCTGTCGCCGCCCTGCCCCTGCCCGGGCACCACGCCGACCGCGGTCAGCCGGCGTCACGTGGTGAAGAAGGCCAGGCGCCCCACGGCCGCGGAGTCAGACCCGGTCTTGCCGGCATAGCCCTCGGCGATCAGAGGGTTGAGTTGGTGACCGTCCCCGCGACCAGCAGCGTCACGCTGGCCGACCGGCGCCACGTATGCGCGGCCCTTGGCGTTGAGCAGGTGGCCGGCTGCCGCGAACGCCGCGTTGGCGACGGATAGCGTCAGCACCGCGCAGAGCAACACGCGCCAGCGGCGCAGGCCGAACACGGTCGATCGAGTACGGCGGGCTCGTGTTCGCGCTGGCTGGCTGAAGCTCACGCCCCCCAGTCAATGCGGCGTCGTGTTGCCAGAACGTATGCGTTTTTCGATATGCGGACGATATGTCCGGGCTGGCAGCATCTAGAGCATGCGCGTGTTGATCGTCGAGGACGAGCCCTACATGGCAGAAGCGATCCGTGATGGCCTGCGCCTGGAGGCGATCGCCGCCGACATCGCCGCTGACGGCGACACCGCGCTTGAGCTCCTGAGCGTCAACGGCTACGACGTCGCGGTGCTGGACCGCGACATTCCCGGCCCTACTGGTGACGAGATCGCCAGACGCATCGTCGCGGCCGGCAGCGGCATGCCGATCCTGATGCTCACGGCTGCCGACCGGCTGGATGACAAGGCCTCCGGGTTCAGGCTCGGTGCCGACGACTACCTCACAAAGCCGTTCGAGCTCCAAGAGCTCGTGCTCCGCCTCAGAGCGCTCGACCGCAGGCGCGCCCACAGCAGACCACCGGTGCGAGAGACCGCGGGTCTGCGGCTCGATCCGTTCCGCCGCGAGGTCTACCGCGACGGCCGCTACATCGCGCTCACCCGCAAGCAGTTCGCAGTCCTGGAAGTCCTCCTCGCCGCCGAAGGCGGTGTCGTCAGCGCCGAGGAACTCCTGAAGCGGGCGTGGGATGAGAACGCCGACCCGTTCACCAACGCCGTGCGCATCACCCTCTCGGCACTGCGCAAACGTCTTGGCGAACCCCCGTTCATCACCACCGTCGCCGGCGTCGGCTACCGCATCAGCGCCCAGCCAAACCCCCAGCCGGATGGGGGCGAGCGTGGATAGAGCGCCTGGTTTGTACGTTCGGCTCGAAATCACCCTCCAGTGCGGCGCCCAAACCTAACGATGTCGCGCCTCTCGCTCGCCAAGCTCGCCCTATGTCGGATGCTCCACCTGCCGTCACGGACCGTGCGTCTGCGGCTGACACTCCTCTACAGCGGACTATTCCTCGTCTCGGGAGTAGCGCTGCTCGCGGCTACCTACCTGATCTTCCGCAGCAACAGCGGGGTCGACCTGATCGTCGCCACCGGGAACCGGGGCGGCCCTCACGGGATTTCGCAGAACCCGGAGGTCGTCCGCCAAGTGAACCAACGGTACGAGACGTCCGTTGCAAGTAAAACCCACGGCCTCCACGAGGGGCTCATCCAGTCCGGGATCGCGCTCGCGATTATGAGCATCGTCTCGATCGCGCTTGGTTGGCTGGTCGCGGGCCGGGTCCTGCAACCGCTACGCGCGATGATGACGACTACACGGCAGATCTCCGAGCGCAATCTGAACAAGCGCCTCGCGCTCTCCGGGCCCCGCGACGAGCTGAAGGATCTCGCCGACACCATCGACGGCCTCCTCGCACGGCTCGAAGCACACATCGCCGAACAGCAGAGATTCGCAGCCAACGCCTCCCACGAGCTGCGCACCCCGCTCGCGATCACGCAGACACTTCTCGACGTGGTCCGCAACGATCCGAACCGTGAGAACGGCGACCTCGTCGACCGCCTGCACGAGGTCAACACCCGAGCGATCGACCTCACCGAAGCCTTGCTCCTGCTCAGCCGCGCCGGACGACGGTCCTTCACCCCAGAAAACGTCGACCTGTCGCTCATCGCCGAGGAAGCGACCGAAACGCTCCTCGTCCTCGCAGAACAACGCGGCATCACCATCAAAACCTCCGGCGAGACAACCCCCACCATCGGCTCACACGCGCTCCTGCTGCAGATGGCTACGAACCTCCTACAAAACGCTATCGTCCACAACCTGCCAGAGCGAGGTACCGTGTCGGTCACGACCAGCGCTCGCCCCACGACCGTCGAGCTCACCGTTGAGAACACCGGCGAAAAGCTCACCCCAGAATTGGCCTCCACACTCGACGAGCCATTTCAACGCGGCACGAAGCGCATACGCACTGACCACACAGGTGTCGGCCTCGGCCTCGCGATCGTCAAGAGCATCACCCAAGCACACGACGGAACCCTCACTCTCACGCCCCGCGCCGGCGGCGGGCTCCGCGTCACGGTGCAACTACCCGCCGCGCCACCGCACGCTGGCAGATGAACCGATCACGGGACTTGCCGCACAGTCCCGAGAGCAGCTGTGGGACGGTCCGCTCTCCGGACGGCAATCTCCAGCGTAACCGTCAACACCGGCGCGACCACGAACGCGAGTCTAGTCTTTTGCGCCTCATGGCCGCCCACCCGCTCCTCGCCACCAACGCGGAAGCTGCGCGTCCCAGACGGACCGGTCAAAATCGTCGCTCGGGGCGCTAGCTGAACGTCGGGAGGCGGCAAGCACCGAAGCGGTCACGCGGGCGTCGACGCCAGCACTACTGTTGTGGGCGTCATCCAGCAGTCGGGCGACGCCCAGCTGGCTGCCCGCTCGCAGCGCGGCGTCACGCTCGGCACTTGTTACCTATGCAGACCGGCGATTCCGCACACCTCAGTAGGCGGGAGCCCTGCTCCCGGCGATCTGCGCGCCGCCGGCGGCTCGCGGGGATTGGGACGGCGTGACCGGACTTGTCCGGGAGCGGAAGTCTCGAGCGCCGTGATAGCGGTCCCCGAGACTTCCCTTGTTTCGTGCATGCAGAAGTGCGCAATGCCGGGACGGCGCTGCCGCGCACGTTGGCTCAGGTCACCTGCGCGACGGCCTCAGCCCGATTGAAGAAACGCTCGCCGCCAGCATCGCTGTCGACATCATTGCCCCTCCATACGGGGAGGACGACCTGGGGCCAGGCGGAAGCCGTCGCTCCGTTCCGCGACGAGGCGGCCGGGCGATTCGCCGACGGCTCGAAGGCTATGTAGCGACGAGACCGTGTCGCCGGCCGAGTCGCGCCCAGCGGAGGAACCGGGGATGGGGGCGTTCGCCCCCGCCATGTACTGCGGACGGCGCGAGACAATAGGCGGCGTGGTACTCATGGGATTTCCCTTCGCAGGGCCACTGACGCGACGGTGTAGGAGATCCCGCCGATCGCCAGCAGCGCCGCGTACGGGATCGTGCTCTCTCCGCGCGCGAGGGCGAAGACGATGCAGCCCGTGAGCGCGACGACGAGCGCCGTGCCGACGGCTGCGAGCGCCGCGAACCACATGAGGCCGCTGAGGAAATGTTCGTTGGTGGCCGCGGCGATGAGGATCGCGCCTCCGAGCGCGGGTGGGACGAGCGGTACGAGCCACTGTGAACGCCTCTGGTCTGTGACGTCGTGCTGCGCTGTCTGTGTGTCTGGGCTGTTCGGTTTTGTCATTGGCGTGGAAGGTTTGGGGGTTCACGCAATGAGCGCGCAGCGACGATGAGCATGATCGCGGCGGTCGCCCAGTGCACGCCGAAGGCGATTGCCTGCGGCCCGCCGCTGTGCAGGACGATCGTCCCGTCGGCGATTGGGATCAGAGCAATGGCGAGCATCAGCGAGCCGAGCAATCGCGGTGCACCATTGATGAGCAGGACGGCAATGATGATCGCGATAGCGATGTCTCGGGTGGCCTTGACCGCGAGCCAGTCGGCTCCCTGAGGGGAGTCGCCCAGCTCGCCGGGGATGCCGAATCCGGCGGCCGCGGGGCGAGGATCGAGGAGGTACCGGGCGCCCATCAGGGTGATGGCCACGGCGATCACTCCGGACAGTGCCGATCCCAGGGTCGCAAGCATCGGCGCTCCTTACGGTCTCCTGACTGGGTGCGGGTTCACGCGACGCGGCGTCCCGGGCAACGCGGTCAGGCGATGCCCGAGTTTCTCGCCGAAGGTCCGCCCTCCGTCCGACGCGAGCCACTCGGTCTCGATCGTGGCCGCGGTGTGAATCGCGGTCAGGCGTAGCTGGTCCTCGCCGGCGCTCGTGAAGCGGTGAGCAGCGCCGGCGGGTGCGATGAGGATGTCGCCGGCGTGCGCCATGAGACGGGACCCGCCGACCTGGAAGTCGGCTTGTCCGGTATCGACGACGAAGATCTCGGCGTAGGGGTGCTGGTGAAGCTTCGGCCCCGACCCCGGGGG
>JBEKRJ010000191.1:0-7687 GCA_049518835.1 Solirubrobacteraceae bacterium | reverse complement strand
GAGTGCTGTCGCGCCAGCGCCTGGCCGAGGGCGATCGGCTGTTCTTCGGCGCGACCGAGATGGCCTTCCGGGCCGCGAGCCGTGGCGACTCGGTCCAGACGATCACCGCGATCGATGCGCCCGCGCCCGTGACGCTGTCGCCGATGCAGCGCCGGGTGCTGATCGCGCTGTGCCGGCCCGTGCACGACTCCGCCTCCGAGACCCCAGCGACCAACCGCCAGATCGCCGCCGAGGTGTACCTCTCGGTCGACGCCGTCAAGGCCCACCTGCGGGTCCTGTTCGAGCGCTTCGGGCTCAGCGAGTTGCCCCAGAACGAGAAGCGGGCCCGGCTGGTGGCGACCGCGCTCGTCTCCGGGGTGCTGTCGCCGCGGGAGTTCTGATCTGGCGCGCGGTCATCGACGCCCGCACCGGCGATACATTGCGCCCCCTGCGGAGGCCCGCTGGGCAGAGCCCAGACGAGCAATGGGACGGCCTGCGCGCCCCTTTCGCGCGCAGGCCGTCGTCTTCGCCCCCTATCGCCGTCCGGTGGACTTGGCGCGCCAGCCCTACTGCTTTGTTGGAGAGAGAGGTCCCACTTGCATCTTCGCCCCCGTCGATGTGTGCTTCCTCGCTTGAGGATCATGCTCTGCCGGCGGCGCGCGCACAAGTATCCCTGGGGTGAGGTGTTCACACCTTATGAACGTCGGTCGACAAGTCGCTATTTAAAGACCGACGGGGCGCCACTTTCGTGACGCCCCGGCGGTTGAGGGAGGAGAGGGTGCTGCATTCGCCGGCGAGGTTATGAGGCCGGCGAACCTTTCCCGCTGGCGGCGCTCTCCTGGGCGCCCGCGGGGGAAGCCTGTGCTACGGGGCGGAGTTGAGCCGCTCCTGGGCGCTCGAGACGAGCTTCTCGAAGCGTCCGACGATATCGGACTGACGCCCGAGGTCCTCGCGCACCGTGCGGACCTCGCGTTCGAGCCGGCGGCGGTTCTGCTTGACGCTGCGCTGCACGCGGGTGCGCTGCTGGCGCAGCTCGCGCTCGACCTTGGTGCGGGTGCGGCGGAACTGGCGCTCCAAGCGGTTGCGCGCGGTCACGCCGCGGCGCTCGCAGCGCTTGAGCTCGCGCTCGACGTTAGCGCGGGTGCTGTACTTGGTCGCCAGGCCCTTGACCGTCGAGACGAGGTTGTCGCGAGCGATCAGGCCGGCGCCGACGGGCACGAGGACTGCGCGCTCGGCGAGCTCCTGCGCCTGCTGGGCGGGCGTCTTGGGCTGCGTCGAGGTCGCCGCGGTCGCCCGCCCCTTGGACCGTCCGGCTGTGTTGCGCGCCGCCGGCTTGCGGGCCGCGGTGGGCTGCTCCGGCTCGTGTGTGCTGCTGCTAGTCGCCATTTCGTCTGCTTCTTCCGCTCCCGTGGTGCTAACAAATATTACTGCTGGGCTCGTCTGCAAGGACCATCATACCGAACATATGTTTGTAAACCGCTGGCGCCCGTTCGTTACACGCCGGCGCTCAGATGATCGAAATTGATCCGCTACGGCGCCTGCGCCTGGCCGAGCTGGCGCGGCGAGGTCCGCGTCAGCCAGGCAGCCGGGTTGCGTAGCTCGCTCAGCGTCGGCAGCGCCTCGGGGCCCGAGAACACGCGCGCCAGCGCGCCGGCGCCGCCGGCCCGCACGATCGTGTCGCAGAAGAACTTGCCCTGCTCGTACTGGCGCAGCTTGAGCTCGAGCCCGAGCAGCTTGGCGAGCAGCCGCGAGAGCCCGCTCTGCGAGCGCCGGCGCCGGTCCAGGCCGGCGCGCAGACGGGGCAGGGAGGGCAGCAGGTCCGGCGCGACGGCGTCCATCACGTGCTCGGCGTGCCCCTCGATCACCGCCATCACCGCCTGGACGCGATCCAGCGTGTTGCGCTCGGCCTCGCTGGTGACGATCGAGATCAGGTCTCCGCGGCGCAGCGAGTCGAGCGTCCGCCAGATCGCGTCGGGGCTGGGCAGGTGCAGCCTGCGCGGCGTCTCGATCCGCAGCTCGGCGTTCTGCAGCAGCTCGCGCACGAGCCCGGCGAGGTAGCCGTGTAGCCAGTCGACGCCGGCGAACTGCACCGCGTGCGTGACCTCGTGCAGCGCGACCCAGGTCATGAACTCCTGCTCCTCGGCCTCGAATGCCTGCACCGCCTGGCCGAGGTTGGGCATCACGAACAGCAGCCGCGGCGGGTGCTCGGCGTGGGCCTCGTCGAGCAGCACCAGCTCGTACTGGCCCAGCACCCGCTGCGCGAGGTAGCCGAGCACGACGCCCATCTCGGTGCTCAGCACCAGCCCGACGCCGATCTGGATCGCGGGGCGCAACGGGCCCAGGCCCTTGTCGGCGCGCGCGAGCACGGGGTCGAGCAGCGCGCGCATCGCCGCGATGTTGGTTGCGACCCACTCCCGGCGCCCGATGCCCTCGGGCTCGGGCAGTGGCCGCGCGGGGGCCAGCCCGGTGTAGGCGACGACTCGCGCCTCGGACTCGGCCGCGAGCGCCGGCAGGTCGACCACCGGCGCCTTGCCGTCGCCGTTGCCGGCGACGTAGCGGGCGATCCGCTCGGCGACGATCCAGTCGATCATGGCGCGATCGCCTCGAGCTCGTGCAGCGTCGCGCGCGTGCGCGCGGCGATCACGGGCGAGGTCGCGACCGCGTCCAGCGGCGCTCCGAGCGGGTCCGCGCAGCGTGGGAAGCTGATCAGGCCGCCCGCCTCGCGCACGATCAGCTGGCCGGCGGCGGCGTCGACGCCGCGGCAGCGCCGCAGCGTCACCAGCCCGTCGAATCGCGCCGCTGCGACCTGGCACAGCGAGGCCGCGATCGTGCCCAGCGCGCGGAGCCGGTAGGCGGCGTCGACGAGCGCGTCGATCGATGCGGCGACCCAGCGCGGGTCGGCCGCTTCGATCCCGAGCACCTCGAGCCGGCCGTCGCGGGCGCGGCGCTCGGCGAGCTCGGGATCGAGCCGCTCGCCGTTGAGCCACGCGCCCTCGCCGCGGCGCGCCCACCACTCCTCCGCGCAGCCGAAGTCGTGCACGAACGCGAACGCGACGTCGGACATCGTCTCCCCGCCGGCGACCGCGATCGACAGCGCGTAGTGGCCGATCCCGCGCTTGGCGTTCAGCGAGCCGTCGATCGGGTCGATCACGACCTTGACCGCCGGGTCGCCGTAGTCGACCTCGCCCTGCTCCTCCGACAGCGCGACGAACCGGTGCCCCTGCTCGTGCAGCGCGTCGAGCTGGGCCAGCACGACCTGCTCGGCCGAGCGGTCGATCACCAGCGTGCGGTCGCCGCCCTCGCCGCGGGTGCCGGTCTCGAGCGCGCGCTCGGCGGTGCTCGGCGACCGGGCGAGGATCTCCTCCAGGCCCTTGACGGCGCGCCGGCAGGCGCCGAGCCAGTCTGCGTCCAGGGCCGAGGGATTGGGCGTCATCACCAACCTATGCTGTCAGAGTGAGCGCAAAGCGCGAGCGGCGCAGCGAGGACGGAGCCCAAGCCGTGTTCTCAGAGCGCGATGATCTCGGTCTCGCGGGCTCGCCGGGAGCGCTCGCGGGGCTACTCGCCGCCCAGCGCGAGGCCGTCACCTGCGCCGGTGCTCGCGTGGTGATCCTCGGCGGTCCGGGGACGGGCAAGACGCGCGTGATCGAGGCGCGCTTTCTGTGGCTGGTGGAGCGCGGCTGCCAGCCCGAGCGGATCGTCGTGGTCGCGCCCTCGGCGGCGCGCTGCGAGCGCTTGGCCGCGTACCTGGAGGGCGCGCTGCAGCGCGGCTACGAGCAGCTGCTGGTGCTCACGCCGGCCGAGCTCGCGGCGCGTGTGGCCGCCACCGGCGGCGCCGAGCCGGCTGCCGTGCTGGGGGCCGAGGACCGGCTCGCGATGCTGCTCGAGCGCGTCGACGAGCTGACGCTGCGCAACCACGACTTCGGCGGCAACGTGACCGCGCTGCTCGGCGGCTTCGTGCGGCGGATCGATCGGCTCAAGGCCGAGCTGATCGACGCCGACCAGTTTGCCGCCTGGGCGGCCGCGCTCGCGGATCCGGCCGCCGGCGCGCTCGAGCGCGAGTTCGCCGAGGTCTACCGCACGCACGAGCGGATGCTGCTCGAGGCCGGCGCCCGTGACGCCGGCGAGCTCGTCTGCGACGCGCTGCGGATCGCGCGCGAGCAGCCGGCGAAGCTGCCGGCGATCGACCAGCTGCTGCTCGACGACGCCCAGGAGCTCGATCTCGGGCCGGCGCGGCTGGTGGCGGCGGTCGCCGCCAAGGGGCTGACCGTCGCCGGCGACCCGCGCCAGGCGCTGCGGCGCTTTCGCGGCGCCGGGGGCGCGCGGATGCTCGGATTCCAGGAGCCCGGGGCGGAGGTGTTCGTGCTCGAGCGGTCGCTGCGGTGCTTGGACGGCGTCGCTCGCGCCGCCGGCGTGCTGGCGGGGGGCGGCGTGCTGGCGGGGAGCGGCGCGGGTGGGGAGGTCGAGTTCTGGCGGTGTGCCAACGACCGGGCGCAGGCGCAGTCGGTCGCGGCCGAGATCGAGCGGCTGGTCGCGCGGGAGGGAGTGGCGCCGGGTCAGATCGCGGTGCTCGTGCCGGCGATCGGGCGCGAGGGGCAGGCGGTCGCGGTGGCGCTCGAGGAGCGGGCCGTCCCGTATCTGCTCGTCGGCGAGGCAGCGTTCTTCCAGCGGGCCGAGATCCGCGACCTGCTCGCGTGGCTGCGGCTGCTGGCCGACCCCTCCGACGCCGGCGCGGTCGTGCGGGCGCTGGCGCGGCCGCCGATCGAGCTGCGGTCGGTCGATATCGCCCGCTGCACCCAGATCGCGCGCCGGCGAAAGCTCGACATGGTCGCGGCCCTCGCCGCCGCCACCGAGTCGCCTCAGGTCCCGCCCGAGGCCAGGGAGCGGATCCGCGTGTTCCTGAAGCTGTACCGCGCGGGGACAGCGGCGATCGACACCAGCCGCCCGGACGTGTACGTGCACCGGCTGATCGAACGGCTCGGGCTGCGCCGCCAGCAGCTGTTCGCCGCGCAGGCCGACGTCGTCACGCGGCTGCGCGCGCTGGCGCGCTTCGGCGAGCTGGCGGCGGCGTACGTGCGCCGCTCGCCGCAGGCAACCCCGCGCGAGTTCGCGCGTTCGATCGCCGTGATCGCCGACTTCGGGATGCGCGAGCAGGAGGAGCCGCAGCTGTCTGACGCGACCGGCGTGCAGGTGCTGGCGCTCGATGCGACCGGCGCGCTGGAGGCGGAGCACGTCTACGTCGCCGGCCTGCACGCCGGCGTGTCGGTGCCGGCGTGCGAGCAGATCCCCGACGCCCTGCTGCACGAGCGGCTACCGGCCGACGACGAGCTGCTCGGTGCATCGATGCTGCGCCAGCAGCTGTACGCGGCGGTCGGCCGGGCGCGGCGCCAAGTGGTGCTCGCCTATCCCACGGCGGCGGACCGCGGCGCGCCGGTCTCTCCCGCGCCCGTCTTGGAGGAGCTGCGCGCCGCGCTGGGGGCGGACTGGCAGGACCTCGACGAGGAGCTGTTCGGGCCCGCTGAGACGCTGCACTCGACCTACCGGCTGCTGCGCGACGAGCTGCTGGAGGGGACGATGCGCGCCGGCGGGCGCCTCGGGGAACTGCGCTTCGACACCGACCTCGACGTCACGCACGCGGTCGTGCGCTACCTCGAGCTGCTGAAGGTCGCGGCGCTGATCGCCCGGCCGGAGGGTCAGAGCGTCGCCGAGGCGCTGCGCGACGTCAACATGCGGATCCTGCAGGCGGTGACGGCCGACCAGCGCGAGGTGTTCACCAGCTCCGCGCTGGACGACTACCTGCTCGACGCCGAACGTGACGCGCGCCGCCGCGCGCAGGCGATCGCCGCGCGCGACGAACCGTCGCTGGAGCCGTTTCTGCCCAAGCGCGGCGACGGCGTCGTGATGTCGGCATCCGACATCGACACCTACCGCACCTGCCCGCTGACGTACAAGTTCGCGCGCGTGTTCCGGATCCCGCAGGAGCCGACCGTGCACCAGCGATTCGGGATCCTCGTGCACCAGGTGCTGGAGCGCTTCCATGCCCGCGAGGGCGCGGCCGGGCCGCTGCCGGAGCTGCTGGGGCTGCTCGATGCGGGCTGGCGGCGCAACGGCTTCGGCGACTCCGAGGAGGAGCGACAGCTGCGCGGCAAGGCGGCCGCGGCGCTGACGCGCTACCACGAGCGCTTTCAGTCTTCCGACGCGGAGCCGGTGTGGTTCGAGCGCCAGTTCACGTTCAAGCTCGGGCCGCACCTGCTGCGCGGCCGGGTCGACCGGGTCGACCGGCTGCCCGGCGGCGAGTACGAGCTGATCGATTACAAGACCGGGCGCCCGAAGAGCGCCGCGCAGCTCGCCGACGACGTGCAGCTGTCGCTGTACGCGGTCGGGGCGCGTGAAGCGTGGCGCCTGGATGCCTCTCGGCAGGCCTATTACTACCTGCTCGACGACCAGAAGGTGACCGTTCCCGCGCTCGGGGACGGGGACCGGGCCGAATGGATCCGCGAGGTGGCGACCGAGGTGGCCGAGGGAATCCTCTCGCAGGGCTTCGAGCCGACGCCGTCGATCGGCGCCTGCTCGATCTGCGACTACCGCCTCGTGTGCCCCGCGGCGGAGCGGTGACTTGCTGGTGTTGCTCGGCGGCGGGCGGGGGTCACGCGCCGGAGCCGCCGGCGATGTCGCCGGGGGTGCTCGGGTTCTCGCCGCCGCGTTGACGCAGGAAGCGCTGCAGGTCGCGCGCGATCATCTCCCCGGACGGCAGCGAGCCCGTGTCGAAGCTCTGCTCGCGCTCCGACGCCTGCTCGAGGCGCTCGACGAACGCCTGCACGTCGGGGTCGCTCTGGACCGCGAGGTTGACCTGGCGCTCGTAATCGGTCGCCGCCGACTCGAGCTCGGAGGCGTCGACCGCGACGCCAACCAGGCCCTCGAGCTTGCGCACCAGCGCGAGTGCCGCCTTCGGGTTCGGGGTCGCGGCGATGTAGTGCGGAACCGCCGCCCACAGGCTTGCCGAGGGCACGCCGGCCGCCTGAAAGGCGGCGTGCAGCACGCCGACGATCCCGGTCGGGCCCTCGTAGGAGGATGGGGTCAGCCCGAGGCGCGCGACCAGCACCGGGTCCGACGCAAGCCCGGTGACCGAGATCGGCCGCGTATGCGGCACGTCGGCGAGCAGCGCGCCCAGGGTCACCACCAGCTGCGCGCCAAGCGCCTCGGTCAGCTCGACGATCACGCGACTGAACGTGCGCCAGCGAAACGACGGCTCGGCACCCGACAGCAGGACCAGGTCGCGCGGCGCGCGCGGCACCCGCGCCTCATACAGCTCGACCGCCGGCCACACGAGCTTGCGCGTCTGTCCATCGCTCAACGTGATTCGCGGCCGGGTCGCCTGGAAGTCGTAGAAGTCCTCCGGGTCGATCGTCGCAAACCGCCGACCGCCCAACGCCGCGCCGACGAACGTCAGCGCGCTGGAAGCAGCGTCCGCCGCGTCGTTCCAGCCCTTGAACGCGCAGATCAGCGCCGGCGCCCGAAGCCCATCCGGCCGGTATTCCCATTGCAGTGGCTGCATCCGAATCACCGTACATCATGAGCACATGAGCCCTGACGATCCGACCCTCGCCGCAGTCAGCGCGATGCGCCCCGGACAGGAGGTGCACGGGGTGTTCGCGTGCACGCGCAAAGACCGCCTGACGACGCGCACCGGCTCGCCGTTTCTGGCGCTGGA
>JBEKRJ010000190.1:0-7713 GCA_049518835.1 Solirubrobacteraceae bacterium | reverse complement strand
TTCATCCGGTCGCTCCCGGACGAGGGTCCCGGCGGGGCGCCGGCCGGCGACCCACCCGCCCGGATCGAGACCGATCCGAGGATCGTCGCCGAGTTGATCGGGCGCAACCAGGCCTCCGTCGCGGCCTTGAAGCGCCACATCCGGACGAAGTCCGGAACGGCGCTGCTCGATTTCATCTTGACGGACATCCAGGAGCTGAAGCGGATCTTGTTCGATCCGCGAAGCCATCAGGTGTTCATGGCGGCGATCGAGGCCAGCTCGTGGCTCAACGAACAGCTACAGGCGTGGCTGGGCGAGACCAACGCGGCCGACACGCTCACCCAGTCCGTCCCCGACAACGTCACCTCTGAAATGGGGCTGGCGCTTCTTGACGTCGCGGACGTGATCCGCCCGCATCCGAACGTGGTGGCTTTTCTGGAGAACGTCCGGGACGAGGGCTTTCTGGACGAGCTCGCCAAGCTCGCGGGCGGGCGGGAAGCGCGAGACGCCATCCGGGCCTACCTCGACAAGTACGGCATGCGCTGCGTCGGGGAGATCGACATCACCAAGCCGCGTTGGAGCGAATGCCCCACCAGGCTCGTGCCGATGATCCTCGGCAACATCAGGAACTTCGAGCCGGGTGCCGGCGAGCGGCGCCTCGAGCAGGGGCGGCAGCAGGCCTGGACGAAGGAACATGAGCTGCTGGTCCGCTTGCGGGCCTTGCCCGACGGGGAGAGCAAGGCCGAAGAGGCCAAGCGGATGATCGACCGGGTCCGGACCTTCATCGGGTACCGGGAGTATCCGAAATACGGCATGGTCAGCCGTTACCTCGTTTACAAGCAAGCGTTGCTGGAGGAGGCCGAACGCCTCGTGCAGGCACACGTGCTTCGTGAGGCGCAAGACATCTTCTACCTCACGCTTCGGGAGCTCCACGACGTCGTGCGCACCAATCAAGTGGATGAGCAGCTGATCGGCCAGCGCAAAGGAGCGTTCAGGTCCTACCAAGCGCTCACCCCGCCCCGGGTGCTCACGTCGGATGGCGAGGTCATCGCCGGGGCGTACCGGCGCGAGGATTTGCCAGTCGGCGTGCTGGTCGGCTTACCGGTTTCTGCCGGGACCAGCGAGGGGCGGGCCCGCGTCATCGTGGACATGGCGCAGGCGGATCTCGAACCGGGCGACATCCTGGTCACCGCCTACACCGACCCCAGCTGGGCGCCCCTGTTCGTCGCGATCAAGGGCCTAGTGACGGAGGTGGGAGGCTTGATGACCCACGGCGCGGTGATCGCACGGGAGTACGGCTTGCCGGCCGTCGTGGGAGTTGAGCATGCTACCCAGCTGCTCCGGGATGGGCAGCGGATCCGCGTGCATGGAACGGACGGGTACGTGGAGGTCCTGGCCTAGCCTGTAGGAGGGAGAGAATCGAGGTGATGGGTCAGGATCAGCACCACCCCGTGACGCGACCCCACTGCTTCAACTGGCAGGCGCGTATCGGTTGTCGCGGGCAATCGCCGCCGCCGCGAGCGTCGGCTGGGGGGAGGCCCTTGGAGGGGCAGCCCGTGATAGTGGCGGCTGCTGCGCGAGGCCGGCCTGACAGTGGAGCGAATCCAGCCGGCCAACCCAGGCTGCCAGTGGGTCATCGCGAGCGCGACCGAGGCAGGCTGAGAACGTCGCTGAAGCGAGCCGCGTCCACTTCAAGCCGTCGCGCAGGGCCGAGTCAAAACGGCCGCGCGACCGCTCAGTTCCTGCTTGAACCTCGAGCCCGACGGCCCGTGCGCCGCGGCCGGGAAACCGCCGTGAAACGCTGCGGCGGCTACGTTGTTCGGAGAAGGAGCGGTCAGGTGCGGGTGCTTGTGATCGAGGACGACGAGGAACTGGCAGAGACAGTCGCCGCCGGGCTGCGTGAGGCGCGAATGGCGGTTGATATTGCGCTTGACGGAAAGGCGGGCTTGGCCCGGGCGCTCGTCCATGATTACGAGGTGATCGTGCTTGATCGCGACCTGCCGGGTGTCCATGGCGATGAGGTGTGCGCGAGGCTTGTCGCCGCGGGCGGTCGTAGCCGGGTGCTGATGCTGACCGGCGCGGCTGAGACCGAGGACCTCGTCGAGGGGCTCAGGCTCGGTGCCGATGACTACCTCGCCAAGCCGTTCGCGTTCGCCGTGCTGGTGGCGCGGATCTGTGCGCTGGCTCGCCGTGCGCAGCCGAGCATCCCACCGGTGCTCGAGCACGGCGACCTCGTGCTCGATACCGCCAAACGCTGCGCGCAGCGGGCCGGCAGGCCGCTCGCGCTGCGGCCCAAGGAGTTCGGCGTGCTCGAGCTACTGCTCGCCGCCCAAGGCCGGGTCATTCCGGCCGAGGAACTGCTCGAACGGGTGTGGGACGAGAACACGGACCCGTTCACTGCGACGGTCAAGATCACGATCAGCCGACTGCGAGCCAAGCTCGGCGACCCGCCCGTGATCCAGACCATCGCCAAAGTCGGCTACCGCATATGAGCAGCGCCGCGCCCCGGCGCGACGACGCACCCCTCTGCCCAGACGATCGCGCACTGGCGCAACGTCGCGCAGTGCATGCGCCAGCACGGGATCTCCGGGTTCCCCGAGCCCACGACCGCGCTCCCGCCCAGCCGTCCCTTTATCGGCGAGGTGAGCGATCGCAACGGAGCGATCCTGGCGATCCCGGCCACGATCAACATGCAGTCGCCCGCGTTCATGCGGGCGACGATCAGATGTGGGTTCATGCCCGACTACACAAAGCTCAACACTCAGGACACCCGCCGTCGCACGCAGACACGGCAGCAGCTGCTGATCCAGTCCGCGATCGCGCTGGCGGGGATGTCGATGCTGTCGCTCGGCGTGGGCTGGTTGATGGCCGGACGCGTCCTGCAACCGGTGGAGGACTCCTACCTGGCGCAGCGGCAGTTCGTCGCCAACGCCTCCCACGAGCTCTGCGCGCCACTGACACGCTTGCGAGCGCTGAGCGAGGTCGCGCTCGCCAACTCCGAGCTGAACGTCGCCTCGCTGCGTAGGGCTCACGAGCGCGTGCTCGCATCCGAGCAACACCTCGAGCAGCTGATCGATGGGCTGCTGGCGCTTACCCGGGGACAGGCCGGGTTGGAGCGATGGGACCGCCTTGACCTCGCGACGCTCACCTCCCAGGCCATGCTCGTCCGCGAGTCACAGCTCGCAGGACTCGATCTCGCCGTCCGCGCAACTCTAGCTACAGCGCCGGCCGCCGGCGATCCACGACTGCTGGAGCGCCTGACCGCCAACCTGATCGACAACGCGATCCGCCACAACATCCCCGGCGGACATGTCGAGCTCACCACCGGGACGCGCGACCGGCACGCCTTCGTATCGATCGCGAACACTGGCCAGACCATCCCGCCCGAGGAGATCGATCGTCTGTTCGAACCCTTCCAACGCCTGGAGGGCGTCCGTACCCGGCACAACAACGGTCACGGACTCGGACTCTCGATCGTCCAAGCGATCGCCAATGCGCACCATGCCGAGCTCAACGCGCGCGCACGAGCCGAGGGCGGACTCACGATCGAAATCTCATTCCCGCCGGCGACCAGCGCCCGCTCCGGGGTGACGCTCGCCACCTCCCGGACGAAACGCGGGACCCGTGCCATGTCCGAGACTGACGCTCCCGCTGGACGCTGAACAACTCACTGGCGTCGTGGCGCCAAGCACCAGCTGCGCACCAACACGCACCGCACCAACACGCACCGGACGGCACTCACCCTCGTTGTCGCTCAGTGGTCGGTCGGGAACCTCGTCGACGTCGGGCTCCTCGGTTGCTCCGCTCGGACCACGGATCGGGCCGGCTCCCGCCGCCGGCCCGATCCGGCTTCTCAGTGGCGGGCTCCGTACTGCCGGAAGCCGGCCAGCGCGCCGACGAGGCGAGCCCCGTCTGCCGTCCCGAGCCCACTGGCCAGGTCGTAACCTGATTCGGCGTCGAAGCCCGACACCGAAAACGTCTGACCGGCGACCGGAGGCAGTTGCTGGGTGCCAAACACAGAGTTGTTGCCGGCAGTGACGTCGGCGATCCCCGACCCAGAACCATCGCCAAGCGCGTACAGCGTCGGGTTCAACCACCCGAGGTCGTGGTGGGCGGCCTGGTCGGCGATGGCGACGATGCCGGAGAACACCGGCGTCGCCTCGCTCGTTCCGCCGACGACGTACCACCCGGGGCTGACCCCGTAGGCGGTGTTGGTGTAGCCGAGGTAGACGACGACGCCGCCGTCGACTGCGGCGCTCATCGACACGTCGGGGTTGCCACGCGCGCTTCCTACCACGTGTGTCACGCCACTCTGAAAGAACGGCCGCGCGAACACCGTGGACACGCCGCCGCCGCCGGCCGCAGGGCCGCCGAGCAGCGCTGTGTCGTTCCAGACGTTGTCCGGCGCGGTCCGGTTGCCATTTGCGTCGAGGTGCAACTGCGTTCCGCCGACTGAGGTGACCAGCGGGTCGCTTGACGGCCAGCTGTCAACCCGGAAGGGGTAGTAGTTGACCGCGCCGGTCGACGCGTCGTAGGCCGACTGGTCGGTCGCGCCGCCATCGCCCGACGCGCTCAGCACGGTAACTCGGTGAAAGAGCGCGTTGAAGTAGGCGCTGCGGAGAGCCAGAATCGAAAACTTGCTCGGGAAGGTCTGCTCGGTCGCCCCGAAGCTCTGGCTGATCACGTCCCCGAGCCGATGGTCGATCACGTAGTTCTCAGCCTCGACCATCTGCGGAAACCCTTGCACCCCGAGAGTCTCGTCAACCGGTGTCTCGACCAGCAGGATGTTTGCTCCGGGAGCCATCGCGTGGGCGTACTCGACGTCCAGCGAAGTCTCAAAGCCCCACCCGCCCATGTCGTAATTGGTCGGATCGTACGGGGGGACGGATCCGGCGGGCTGGATGACCTTAAACGACGGCGGCGCCGGCAGGTTGGTCTCATCGTCGAACGTCGTCAGGTCGCTGTTGATTGTCGGCGAGCCATAAGAATCGACCAGGACGATCGTCTTGCCAGTACCGGTGAGACCGGCATGGTAAAGCGGGTCCATGTCGTAGGCCCGCTGCAGCTGGAACGGCTGATAGCACTCGATCCCGATCTGGCTTTCGCAATCGGCCGTCGTCGGTGGCTGAGCGAACCGGTGCGGGACGAACGAATGGTAGGGCGCCGCGGTGGCGGAACCGGCCCCCAACGCCAGCAGCGCGAAGCTTGCTCCAATCGTGCCGACCAGAGCCGCGAAACCTCGTGAGCGCAAGTGGACTCCTTCCCTCCGTGTCGTAATGGGCGGCCCCGCGGGCCCGCGGATGACCTCGCGCGAATTCAATCATGGCCGGCTACAACGCGCGACAGCACCGGCCGCGACCTCCTTCTTGCGGCTCGCTCATGGCGCCACGACCAGAGACGCATGGCGACCGCAGCTCCTACACGCGTACTTGTTGCTGCCCGACCAAACACGGACTCTCCTTGGGCGGGCCAGCAGCCCGCTCGAGTCGGGCCAGGCCGATCACACCCGGGATCCCTGCGCACCGCTGGCAGACGGCCCAGGACACCATCGTTTCGTACATCCGGCGGCCGTAGAGGTAGGTGCCGATCGGCCGTTCGCGATCGTTGACGACGGCCAGCAGCTGGTCATCCGGCGCAGCCCAATCCGCCCTGCGGCGCTCAGCCTTCACGGGCATCTGATCGAGATCGTTCACAACACACGCTCCGAGATCTGCGACGCGCCCAGCTCCTACCCCGCTGCCGCGTACCGGCTTCCAGAGATGACTCACACCACGGCCTTCGGCTGGTCGCTCGGCAGTTGTGGAACCTAGCAGCAACAGCAACGCAAGCGTCCATCCAATTGGGCACGTGGGATTCGTGGTCAGGCCGCCTTGCTGGCTGGCCGGGCCGCGTGGATGTATTGGGCAATCCCGCCACCGGTGACCTGCCTGGTGGCGGCGTTGATGCGGTTAAAGGCGTTGATTGTCGCGATCGCGAGCACGAGCCCGGCGAGCTGTGTCTCTTTGTAGTGGCTGGCTGCGTTCTCCCAAACCTCATCGGGGATCGAATCGGGGCTGTCGGCGAGCCGCGTGGTGGCTTCGGTCAGCGCCAGGGCGGCGCGCTCGGCGTCGCTGAAGTAGGGCGCCTCTCGCCAGGCGGCGACCATGAAGATGCGCTCGTCGGGCTCGCCGGCGCCCTTCAGCTCGCGCGAGTGCATGTCCAGGCATACGCTGCACCCGTTGATTTGGCTCGCACGCACTTCGATAAGGCTCAGCGTCGTGGCGGGCACACCGGTTCCGCGGGCGGCGGCGGCGAGCTTCGATCCACAGGAGCCGAATGTGGTCGCGCTGATGGTCGTCCTTGACGCGACAATCTGAACATCGAGAAGTTCGTCGCGCTTCGGCAGGTCGACGACGGTGGGAAATCCACTCCCAGCTCCTGCGCTGGCTTGACGATCGCGGTTCCGGTTCTTCCATGGGAGCTGGGAGGCCGGCGCGCGGCACGTCGACGGTCGTCGTCAGCAGTATCGCGTCGCGTGCCGCCGGGCTCGGGCGCGGGCTGTATCTGGGCCCAGACACGCCGGTCGGGCAGCGTGCCGTAGGCCTGGACCGTGAAGGCCGTGAACCGCGCGGCAACCGTTTCGGCGACGATCAGCGTGCCGTCGTCGGGTGATGACCATGCCGTTCGGAAACCACAGGTCCTGGGCAGCGGCGATCGCGCTGCCGTCGGCGTCAGCGCGCATAAGGCCGGCAGGGGCCGGGCATCCCCCGCCCATCAGATCAAAGCCGAAGCTGCCGGCTAGGCTAGGCTAGGCTAGGGCAGCCGTCGTGCCACCGCGGGCACTCGAACTACGTGCCGCCCTCGACCACGGGCGTCAGGATTCGCGTGCTGGTCATGGCGACTCCCCTCAGACCGCGACCGCGGCCCTCGCGGTGGTCATGAACACCTCGAGCTCGCGACGGATGTCGGGCCCGCACGGCTGAAACACGATCTCCGTGACTCCGTGGTTGGCGAGACACGCGAGCCGGTCACGGACCTTATCGGACCGTGCCGCTCGTCGTCACGTCTTCCAGCATGCGGTAGCCGCCCGCGTCCCAGGCCGCCTGGTCGGCCTCGTTCAGGCCCACGCAGTGCTGTTCGTGCACAGCGAAATGGCGCTCCTCGAGCGGCGTGCGCTCGACGACCGCTTGCCACTCCGTCCCGCCGGGCAGCTCCGTCAGCGGCATGCCGAACTCGTGGGCACCGTGATAGGCGAGCGCGAGCCCCGGCCCCCCGCCGCGCGCACGCGCTCGGAGGCGGGATCCTCGCCGTCGTCCAGGATCGTCCCCCAAAAGAGGAACGAGACCGACGAGAACTCCTTGGCGAACTCCGGAAGCGCCAAGGTCACGAACAGGCCGTCGCCGAGCGAGCGCGCAATCGCTGCGCCCTTGGGTCCGAGCGCGCCGATGACGATTGGCACCTCGACCGGCCGCGGCGCGGCATGGCCCGGTGGGTGCAGCATCCGCATCCGACTTCCTTCCCACTCGATCGTTGCGCCACCGAGCAGGCCGCGATAGGCGCTGATATAGCGCTCCATATACGACCACGGGATCGCCCGATAGCCCATCGCTCGCCGTCCGGTGAAGCCGGTGCCGAAAGATGTCATATCCGGGGTTGCGATCCCGGGACGCACGTGAGGCCACGGTGAAGGTGGCCGGGCCTTCGTGTCGAACAAGTAGGGTGGCGCGCGCGGTGAACCGGCCGCGCGGCCGGATA
>JBEKRJ010000189.1:0-7715 GCA_049518835.1 Solirubrobacteraceae bacterium | reverse complement strand
GAGGGCGGCCGAGCGACCACTGCCGTAGTCGAAGCCGTCGTCCCGGCCGCGACCGCATGAGTGCTCCCGCACCCGGCGACCGTCGCAGCGATCGCCACGAGCAGCGTCCCGATCGAGCCAAGCGAGATCTTCATCATCAAGCATCGTGTCAGGCCAGACGGAGTCTCACGCCAAGCCGAGCAGCTCGCGCTCGAGCGCCAGCTCCATCCACCCTTCCTCCCAGTCCCCGCACCAGCCGTTGGCCCCATTGGTGCAGTCGTGTCGTCAGACCGCGGCCAAGGCGCCTACCGGCCGAGGTACGCGCGCTTGAGCTCGTCGTGGTGCAGCAGCTCCGCCGCGGGGCCCTGCAGCACGATCTCGCCGGTCGCCAGCACATAGCCGCGATCGGCGATCGACAGCGCCATCGTCGCGTTCTGCTCGACCATCAGCACGGCGACCCCGGCCTCGTGGACCTCCTTGATGATCCGGAAGTTCTGCTGCACGAGCGCCGGCGAGAGCCCCATCGAGGGCTCGTCCATCAGCAGCAGGCGCGGCCGCGACATCAGCGCGCGGGCCATCGCCACCATCTGCTGCTCGCCGCCCGACAGCGTTCCCGCGAGCTGGTCGCGGCGCTCGTGCAGGCGCGGGAACAGCGTGTGCACGCGCTCGAGGTCCTCGGCGAACGTCGAGCCGTCCTGCAGCACGGCACCGAGCTCGAGGTTCTCGCGGACCGTCATCGCGCCGAACAGCCGGCGGTTCTCGGGCACGATCGCGATCCCGTGCGCGATCCGCTGCGGCACCGGCCAGCGCGTCACCTCCTCGCCCGACAGCAGCACGCGGCCGGCGCGCGGGCGGACGATCCCGAGGATCGTCTTCAGCGTCGTCGACTTGCCCGAGGCGTTGCCGCCGAGTAGGCACACGAGCTCGCCCGCGTCGACCTGCAGCGAGATCCCCTCGAGGATCCGCATCTGACCGTAGTAGGTCGTGACGTGATCGAGCTCGAGCAGCATTCACGTGTGCGCGAGCCCCTCGGGGTCGCGACCCAGATATGCCTCGATCACCGCCGGATGGGTCGCGACCTGCTCGAACGTGCCCTCGGTCACCTTGACGCCGTGGTCAAGCGCGACGACGCGGTCGGAGATCCCCTCGACGACGTGCATGTCGTGCTCGATCACGAAGATCGCGAGCCCCAGCTCGTCGCGCAGGCGGCTGATCAGCTCGGTCACCTCGTGCGTCTCGTTCGGGTTCATCCCGGCGGCCGGCTCGTCGAGCAGCAGCAGGCGCGGCCGGGTGGCCAACGCGCGGGCGATCTCCAAGCGCCGGCGGTTTGCGTACGACAGGCTGTACGCGGGCTGGTGCCAGCGGTAGCCGGTCAGCCGATCGCCGAAGAACGACAGCACCTGCTCGGCGAGCGCGCGCGCCTCGCGCTCCTCGCGCCGCGCCCGCGGCAGCCGCAGGATCGACTCCCATGGCATCGCCTTGGTCGCGCCGTAGGTCGCGGCCATCACGTTCTCGATCACGGTCATGTTCAAGAACAGCCGCAGGCTCTGAAACGTGCGCGCGATCCCGAGCCGCGTGATCCGGTCCGGGCGCTTGCCTGCGATGCTCTGAGCGGCGAGCCGCACGTCGCCGGCGGTCGGCCGGTAGACGCCGGTGATCACGTTGAAGACGGTCGTCTTGCCGGCGCCGTTGGGCCCGATCACGCTCACGATCTCGCGATCGCGGACGTCCAGCGCCAGCTCGGACACCGCCCGCAACCCCCCGAACGACAGCGACAGGCGATCGAGCTCGAGCAGCGCGCCGGTCACATGATCTCCACCCGACGGAGCCCCGACCTCGCTCACATGATCTCCACCCGCCGGGTCCCGAACAGGCCGTTCGGCCTGGCCGCCATCGTCACGATCAGGATCGCGCCGATCATGATTTGGGTCGTGATCGCCGGATTGACGATCAGCCGCGCCTCCCAGCAGCAGGTCGCGAGGTACACCGTCGGGACGACCAGCAGCAGCCGTCGCGGGCCCTCGAGCCGCACCAGTGCGATCAGGGCGCAGACGAGCACGACGAACAGCACGTTGCCGTAACTCGCCGGCTTCGCGGGGACGATCACGTACTCGCGCACCGCGGACCCGATCCAGCCGCCGCTGCCGGGGGCGCCGGCGGTCGCCGAGCTCGAGATCGCGCCGGCGACCGCGTGCGCGACCAGCCCCAGCGCGACGATCCCGGCGATCACCCCGCCGAGGTGGCGCCACGGCCGGATCTTCGTGATCAGCGCGAGCGCCACGAGGCCGTAGAACAGGTACGCGGCGTCGATCGGGCTCGACAGCATCTGCTCGACAGCGGTCACGACGATCCCGCCGGCGATCGCGCCGGCGACGCTGCCGGCGCCGCCGAGCACGAGGCACGCGTAGATCAGGATCAGGATGTTCGCGGTGAAGTTCGTCGGGAACACGCTCGTCTGCTCGGCCGCGAACAGGATCCCGGCGAGCGCGCCGACGACCGCGCCGAAGCTGAACGCCATCACCTTGAGCCTGCTGACCGGGATCGTCATCGCCTGCGCCGCGAGCGGGTCGTCGCGCACCGCGCGCCACGCGCGCCCGGTTCGCGAGCCGTCGAGCAGGTGCAGTGCCGCGGCGAGCACCGCGGTCACGACCAGCGCCAGATAGTAGTAGCCCTGCGGGGTCGTGACCTGGGCGCCGAAGCCGTGAAACGAATCGAGCCCGAAGAGCCCGTTGACGCCGCCGAGCGTGCCCGGGTCGACGTTGTTGACGATCTCCATGAACGCCTGGCCGACGAACAGCGTCACGATCGCGAGATAGTCGCCCTCGAGGCGCAACGCGATCAGGCCGATGATCACGCCGACGATCCCGGCGGCGACGAGCACGATCGGAATCGTCTCGAACGCGGGCAGGTGCGCGCCGCCCGTACCGCCGGCGCCGAGCGCCGTCGAGGAGAACAGCGCGTACCCGTACGCGCCAAAGCCAAAGAAGGCGATGTAGCCGAGGTCGAGCAGGCCCGCCCAGCCGGCGGCGATGTTCAGCCCGAGCGCGAGCGTCGCGTACAGCAGGCAGTTGAAGCCGACCGTGAGGAGGTTGACGTTCGCGGTCAGCTGCCCGAACACGAGCCCCCCGATGACCGCCAGCCCGAGCCGCGGCCACCAGCTGACGCGGGCTTCCAGGAGCGACAGCACCCGCCGCCAGCCGGTCCCCACGTCGCGGCGCCGGCCGGACTGCGACACCCACTCGTCTGACCCGATCTTCGCCATCACACCTTCTGCAGCGCGCGCTGGGCGAAGATGCCGGTCGGGCGCACGAGCATCGTCACGATCAGGATCCCGAACACGATCAGGTCCGAGTACTTGGTCGACACGTAGCTGAGGCTGAACGCCTCGCACATGCCGATCAAGATGCCGCCGGCCATCGCTCCCGAGACGCTGCCGATCCCGCCGACGACAGCGGCCGTGAACGCCTTCAGCCCGGCGAGGAAGCCGATCGTGTTCGAGATCGAGTTGAACTCCAGCCCCGACATCACGCCCGCGACCCCGGCCATCGCCGAGCCGATCAGGAACGTGAGCGCGATCGTGCGGTTGACGTCGATCCCGAGCATCTCCGCCGCCTCGCGGTCGGAGGCGACAGCCCGCATCGACTTGCCCAGCGTCGTGCGGCCGACCAGCAGCCGCAGGCCGAGCATCATTGCAACGCTGAGGACGATGATCATGATCTCGACGCTGTCGATCCTCAGGTCGCCGAGGTGGATCCCGTTCGAAAGCGAGCTGAAGCTCGCCGTCGAGTAGCTGCGCACGAAGCCGCCGAACAGCAGCAGCACCGTGTTCTCGAGCACGAACGAGACGCCGAGCGCCGTGATCAGTGGCGCAATCCGCGGCGCGTCACGCAGCGGCCGGTACGCGAACCGCTCGATCGCGACGCCGAGCGCGCCGGTGCCGGCCGCTGCGATCGCGAGCGCCAGCGCAATCAGCACCGGGACAGGAATCGAGACCGCGTTCGGGCCCCCGAACCAGCGGATCACGAAATAGCCGATGAACGCCCCGACCATGTACAGGTCGCCGTGGGCGAAGTTGAGCAGCTTCAGCACCCCGTACACCATCGTGTAGCCGAGCGCGATCAGCGCATACAGACAGCCCGTGATCAGCCCGTTGACGACGGTTTGGATCAAGACCTGCATGTTCGTATGCCGTTCGGGGGTCCATGACGGCCGGCGGTGCCGCCCGCGTCAAGCGCGCGAGCGGCGCCGTCTGGCACCGTCGGTCGTCTGTCAGCTACTCACTTGGGCGGGATCTCGGCGTACTTGCCGGCGCTGGTGACGTGGAACAGATAGCCGTAGTTGCCGGCCAGGTTGCCGTTCGCGGCAAACGCGACCGGGATCCCGAGCGGGTTGGCCGCCGCGGCGATGCTGGTCTTCTTGATCGCGGCCAGCACGTTTGACCGGCTGGGCTTCTGGCCGGCCTTGCAGACCGACGAGATCGCCTGCATCGCGACATCGGCCGCCTCGTAGGTCGGCAGGCCGAACGAGCCGTACGGGCCGTACTTCGCGACCCCCGAGACGATCGACTGATCCAGCGGGCTGGTCGAGCCCGAGATGTCGGGCCCGAAGGCCGACACGTAGCTGCCGGGAATGTTGAACTGCGACGGGGAGTTGTCACCATCGGTGCCGAACAGGATCGTCGTCTTGCCCTGCTGCTTGACGTCGAGGCCGAACTGCTGGGCGCTGGTCGCCGTCTGCCACGGCAGCACGGTCACGCCGTCGGCGGACGTCAGCTGCGAGGTGACCAGCGACTTGATCGCCGCCGCCAGCGTCGCGCCGGTGTCGGTGCCGTTGATCGTCTGGTGGTTGACCGGGATTCCCGCCGTCTTGAACACCGGGATCATGACGTTGACCAGGCCCTGCGAGTAGGCCTCGTCGTCGTCGATGATCAGCACCGCCTTCGGATGCAGGTGGTTGACGATGTAGTTGGCGTCCTGCGGACCCTGGACGTCGTCGTCGGGCACGACGCGAAAGAACGTCGGGTTCTTGCCGCTGCTCGCGAGCGCCGGCAGCGTCGCCGAGCCGGACACGAACGCGATCCCGGCCTTGCCGAACAGCGGCCCGACCGCCTCGACCTCCTGGCTGCCCGCCGGCCCGACGACCGCGACCGCGCTCGAGGCGATGATCGACTGGCCCTTTGCGACCGCGATCGACGGTGTCAGCTGCGTGTCGTCCTGACTGAGCGTGACGTTCGTGCCGTTCTTGGCATTGTCGGTTGCGACCGCCAACTGCGCGAAGTGCAACTGCTCGAGGCCGACCTGGGCAACCGGGCCCGTGAACGGGCCCTCGATCGCGATCGCGGCCGAGCACTTGCCGCTGCCCGAGCCCGTGCTCGCGGCGGCAGTCGCGCTGCCGGAGCTGCCGGCACTGCTGGCAGCACTGCTGGTGCTGGCGCTCTTGCTGCTCCCGCAGCCCGCCGCGGCCAGCGCAACCAGCGCCAGCGCAGCGATGAACATGCGCTTCATCGTGATGATGTCCTCCTCCTGTGAGGTTGCGTCATTGCCTTGTCCTCGCTCAGCACGAGTTCAATTGCGGGGCGGCAGCATGCGCCGGCGTCCCGTCCGGGTAGTACGCGGCCGCCGGCGAGCCCGCCGGCCGGAACACCGCCACCAGGCGCAGCACCTCCCGGCCGCTGTTCTCGAGGCAGTGAACGGTGCGCGCCGGCAACTGCAAGCACGAACCGGGCCCGAGCGGTTGCTCGACGCCGTCGACGTGCAGCGTTCCCGTGCCCTCGAGCACGTAGATGACCTCGTCGTAGGCGTGGAAGTGATCGGGCGCCCGGCCGGGCGGGACGTAGCCGACGAAGTGCGTCGCCGACCGCAAGCCGCTGCGCGGGTCCGCGACGATCCGAAACTCGCGCTGCGCGGTCGCCGTCTCGGCCTCCTGCTCAGCGAGCCTGCGCACGACGGCCCGGGGGCCGAGGGCGGGGCCGGCGGCCGGGCCCAGGTTGGGATCCGGGATCCGGACCGAGACGAGCGTCAGCGGCGCCGGCCCGGTGTTGACGAGCTCGTAGCACTCGCCGGGGGCCAGGTACGCGCCTGACTCGGGCTCGAGCTCGTGCGTGACGCCGTCGAGCTCGAGCGCGCCCCGGCCGGCAAGCACGAACAGGACCTCCTCGCAGTCCCCGGTCGCGCGCGGTCGTGACCGTCCGGGAGAGCAGTCGAGCACGCTCTGCTCGAGCCCGTGCAAGCCGTCGGGCCCCGCGCCGCCAACCGTCGCGCGCACCGTGGGCTGGTCCCCGGCACCGGCACGCACGGGCACCGCCCGCGCGTCCACGACGCGGCTGCTCATGCCCCAATCTCCTCCATTCGATCTTGTAGGCTTGATCAAATCAGTTGCGGCGGCCTGCGTGCAAGCAGCGATTGCTTGCGGTTCGGTTAGCACGCTGTGCAGTTGCCTCCAAGTTGACGCTCTCGAGGAAGGAGCTGCCCTGACAGAGGTGAGCAGCGGGGTTGACGGACTGCAGGCAGCCAGACGGCGTTTCTCCTCGCTGCAGACCGGGTTTGCGTTCCTCGACGCACCGGGCGGCTCTCAGGTGCCCGACGAGGTCGGCGAGGCGATCGCACGCGCGCTGCGCGAGGCGAGCGCCAACCTCGGCGCCGTGTACGAGACCAGCTTGCGGGTCAAGGCGATCCTCGAGCAGGCGGAGGCAAATGCGGCCCGGTTGCTCGGCTGCGACCCACACGAGGTCATCTTCGGCGCGAACATGACGTCGTTGGACTTCATGCTGTCGCGCACCGCGGGGCGCGGCTTTGCGCCCGGCGACGAGATCCTCGTCTCGTCGCTGGATCACGACGGCGGCGTGGCGCCGTGGCTGGAGCTGGCGTACGACCGCGACCTCGTCGTCAAGCACGTCGAGCTGCACGACGACACGACGCTCGACTTCGACGACCTCGAGCGCCAGCTAGGGCCGCGCACGCGCGTGGTCGCGTTCGCGTGGGCGTCCAACGCGGTCGGCACCGTCATCGACGCGCAGCGCGTCTGCCGGCTCGCGCGCGACGCCGGCGCGCTCGCGTGGGTCGACGCCGTCCACTACGCCGCGCACGAGCCGATCGACGTCCGCGCCGTCGACGCCGACGTGTTGATCTGCTCGCCGTACAAGTTCTGCGGTCCGCATCTGGGGATCGCATACGGCCGCGCCGAGGTGATCGAACGCTGGCGCCCGTACAAGGCGCGCCCGGCGCCGAGCACGCCGCTCGGGCGGCGGTTCGCGACCGGCACGCAGCCCTACGAGCTGCTCGCGGGCTTCAACGCTGCGATCGACTACCTGGACTCGATCGGCGGCTATGACGCGATCGTCCCGTACGAGCGCGCGCTCGGCGAGCGCTTCTTGAGCTCGCTGCCGGCGGACGTCACCGTCTACGGGCTGCCCGGGATGGACGGCCGCGTGCCGACGTTCCTGGTCAACGTCGCCGGCGTGCCGGCCGCCGAGGTCGTGGCGCAGCTGGCGCAGCGCTCGATCGGCGTCTGGGCGCATGACTCCTGGTACTCGCTGAACCTCTACAAGCGCCTCGGCTACGAGCACGAAGCGATCCGGATCGGCTTCATTCACTACAACACGACCGAGGAGGTCGACCGCCTGATCGCCGGGCTCGACTCGGCAGGACGAGAACACATCTGAGCCCCGGCCGGCCAAGCCTGGCTGCAAAACACGCCAAAATAGCCAAATAGTCGAATAGCCGAATAGTCGAATAACT
>JBEKRJ010000188.1:0-7736 GCA_049518835.1 Solirubrobacteraceae bacterium | reverse complement strand
GGGCGGCGAGCCAGTACACGTCGCCGCCGGCGTCACAGCCGGCCGCGAAGCACTTCCAGCCGCGGTCGGGATCCGCATAGGCCCTGAGCGACGGTGTCCGTTCGTTTCCGCCGCGGTGAAACGGGCATTGGACGTAGCCGTGGCGGTCGACGGGCCGGCCCGTCAGGATCGGCACGTACTCGCTGGCGGGGATCCGTCGTAACGGGTCCTCGCCGCGCGACGTGTCGCGAGGTGCGGCCGCGGTGCGCTCCCGGTCGCGGTGGCGCTCGCGATCGAGGGTCGCGATCCAGGCGGGTAACGGCGCGATCAGCCGCGAGTCGAAGCGGCCGCGCTGCCAGGCGTACGGGTTTCCCGTGTGCGGGTGGATGCTCGGGGGGGCGACGACGACGGCGCCGGCGGCGCGGATCTCGAGGCCCGGGGCGGGCAGGAAGGTGCGCATGTCCTTGGGGCCGCGGTAGTAGGCGTGCATGCCGCCGCCGCCCGTTCGTACGGTCAGGGTGGCGGGCAGCTGGCCGTGCGCTTGCTGGAGCTGGTGCAGTGATCGGTCGCCGTCGTGCTGGGGGTCGACGTCGACGACGACGAGCCCGTTGCCGCAGCGGATCCCGACGTTGCTGTCGGGCCGCCGGCGCCACCAGTCGCGCACGCTCTCCTGCGTGGCCTGCCAGTTGGGCCAGTCCGCGTGGACGGGGCGTTTGGAGTGCTCGGCAAGCGGGATCGTGCGCGGCAGATACTCGAGTGCCGCCGCGGCGAGGCTGGCCCGGGAGCGGGAGCGGGATCGGGAGTGGTTGGGAGAGGTGATTGGGGGCATTGCGTTGGCTGGCTGGTCGGGTGCTGGCAGCCGGGCGTTACGCGGCGGCGAGGGCGGTGTGCCGGTCGTCGCTTTGGTCCTCGGTGAGCGCGTTGGCGAGGAGCCGGCGTTGGCGGTCGGTGAGCACGGCGACGGTGCGGTTGCCGAGCTGGTCGTCGATGTGCGCGAGCCAGTTGACGTTGTGTCGTGCGAGCAGCTTGCGTACGCGGGTGGTGCCGTAGCGCGGCAGCCAGCAGAGCACGTCGCCGATCTGCGCGGTCCGCAGCTCGGCCGGCGGGGTGATCAGCAGGCCGGCGAGGATCAGCGGCGCTTGGTGGTGGCTGCTGGTCGCGATGTGGTGGTGTAGGCGGGCGCGGGCGAGCCGGACGTGGTTGGCTTTGTGCAGCGCGTCGTGGCGCTGGGCGGCGGCGGGCATGGGTGGTCCTCCCGGGTTTATGGGGTCAGGAGCGCTGCGCGGTCCAGCGCGTGCTGGAGGCGCTCGAGCGCGACTGCGAGCTGGTGTGCGGGGGCGGCGAGCCGGTCGACCGCGGGCGTGTCGAGCAGCTGCGGCGTGTCGTCGATCCAGCTGGCGAGCCGGTCGATGTTGGCCTGGTAGCGGGCGAGCTCGGCGGCTAGTGCGGTGATCGGGTCGGTGGCCATGGCCGTGGTGGGGCGCGGTCGCGGGCGGCTGTCAAGGCGAACAACCGGACTCTCGTCGTACGCCGCAGGCGGGCCTTGTTCGCCTTGACCGCCGTCCCGCGGGCCGTGCGACGCTGCGCGGCGATGGCTGCCGGCCCGGTCGGCGGGGACTGCGTCTGGCTTGTCACGCAGCCTCCGCGGCTGTGCTGCCGTAGATCGCTTCGATCGTTGTCCCCGCCTTCAGGGCGCTCCGCTTCACCACACGCGCGGTGATCCGCACGAGGGCCTGCCCGCCGGCTGGCGTTGCGGCGACGCGCGGGCGTGAGCTTCGGCTGCGGGTGTGCGTTCATGCGGCCGCCGCCGAGGCCTCGGCGAGCGCCAAACCGTCGGCGCTATAGATCGCGTTGAGCGTGGTACCGGCGTTCTGCGCGCTGCGGCAAATCCGGACAGCGAACCGCTGCGTCTGACCGGTGCCCCAGCGGTGCGCCGCGGACGAGTCGGCGCCGATCAGCTCGCCGACCTGCCGCCAGCCGCCGAGCTCAAGACGCAGCTGCGCGAGCCACGCCGCGAATGGCGCGGCCGGCAGGAGCGGCTCGCGGTACTTCATTCGCGCGCGCATCCCGGCGGTCTGCGCCCGGCGCTCGAGCTCGCGCCGTGGATCGTGCGAAAAGCAGTACCGGGAGTCCTCGAGCGCGCGGTGCGCGCATCGTTGCCGTTGCCCGGCGGTTGGAGCTTCACGCCCTTGCATAGCGGCCGTCCGGGGCCCTGGATGGCGTGCCAGCCGCGCTGGTTGGCGAGCCAGCGACGATAGGCGTTGTGCTGTTCGCGGGTCTGCTTGCGCGGCTTGCGAGCGTGCTTGGTGCTCCGCGCTCGCGTCACCTCGCGCTGCGGGCCTAGCTTGCAGCCTCGCGTCTTGAACAGGCTGTAGAGCGCCTCGGCGCACGACGCGACCGACTTGTAGGACGTGTCCGCGTGGATCTGTGCCGCGATCTGGCGGAGGCTCAGGCCGGTCGCGTACAGGCGCCGCGCCCCGAGACGCTGGCTGTCGGTGATCGCCTTCGGTCGACGTCGACGATCCTCGGCCGGCAACGTGAGCTTGCGGCCACGCCGGCGCTTGATGCTGCACGCGCGGCACAAGTGGGCCTGCTTGCTCTTCGCAGCGCCGCAGCGGCACACGGTGCCGAACCCCGGCTGCCGCTCGCGCAGCGCCTTCAGGCGCCGACGCCGGCGACGTTTCGCCGGCGCCTGCTGGTTGGTGGCGGTCTGGTGCCCGCACGTCGGACATGTCCCGTCGAGGCGGGGATGCACGGCCTTGCGGCAGCCGACGCAGAATGCGCGCAGCAGCGGCGGGTCAACAGTGCGGGTCGTGACCTTGGTGCTGTGGCCGTCGCGCTGGGCGCTGGCGGCGATTCGCTTCACCGCCGCGTCTGGCTCGCGTCGCGCGCGCCCGGGTTCGGTGCCCGCGCGCGGCTTCTGGGCGAGGACGAACGTGCCGTCCCGGCGGCGGCCGAGCTCGGCGACCTGCCAGAGCTTGCGGACTAGCTTCTCGACATCGCGCGATCGCCACCGGCCCTGGACGGCGCCGGCGACGACGGCGATCGTGAGCCCCTCGGGCCCGGCGCGGTGAAGCGCGTCGTGGACCTGCTCGCGGATCGTGGTCGCGTTGCTCACGCCGGGACCTCGAGGGGCCCCAGGGCCGCGCCGGCGAACGCCGCCATCGTCACACCAGCCGGTGGCGGTGACGGCGCTGGCGATGGCTGCCGGGCCGGTTGGCGGGACTGTCATCGGGTCGCGCGGTGGGCGTGGTGGCAGAGTCGGTCGGCGAACTCGCAGATCAGGTCGCGGCGCGCGAGCTTGTGCCGCCACGCTGTCGGGATCGCGCGTTCGCCGTAGAGCGCGCCGGCGATCTGCCCGTGCACCGCCCCGGTCGTGTCGGCGTCGTCGCCGAGGTTGACCGCTAGCAGCTCGCCGGCGGCGAGGCCCAGCAGGGCACCACGCCACCGATCCTTGGTCACGGGGCCGGGCATCAGCTGTCGGGGTCGGCGGGGTTGACGTTCCACGCGGTGGAGCCGCAGTCGGGGCAGGTGACCCGCTCGCGGCCGCTGTTGCGGGCTTGCTGGTGGCCGCAGACGACGCACACGACGACAGAGCGGCAGCCGTTTGTCACCGGGCGCGGGCGGGCGTGGACCCGGGCCGGGAGAGGTTGGTGGCAGAGCATCGCGAGGGTTCTCCCTTCTTCGCAGGACGGGTGGGGGTGTGTGTCAGTCAGTGGTGTGGGACGGCCCACGTTTCGAGGAACGCGGCGCCGGCGAGAGCGACCAGGATCGAGGCGGCGAGGTACGCGAGCCGGCGGCGGCCGAGCTGGTTGCGGGCGGCCAGTAGCCAGCAGGTTGGGCCGGTGGTGGCGGCGTAGAGCTCGAGCGGGAGGTGCGGCAGGAACGCGACGATCCGTGCGCGGTACACGCCGAGCGCGGCCGCGACCGGCAGCACGTTGACGAGGAAGCTGATCGTGACGGCGGCGTGCACGAGCCGGCGGCAGAGCGGATAGCGGTGTGCGCGCAACATGGCGGGGACGAGCGGCCAGCCGGTCGCGCGGATGTTGTTCTGTAACAGCCACAGGGCGTGGATGACTGTTGGTGGCGGGTCGGGTGCGAGGTGGACGTGGAGCTTGAGCGCGAGCTCGTGGTGCGCCAGCGAGCGAGCGGCTGGCACCAGGGCGCAGACGGCGGCGACGGCGAGCACGATCGTCCAGCCGACGGTGTACGCGGTCGCCGCCTGCTCGACCACGCCGACCGGCGGGCGCGAGCCGACCGCGAGCGGAAACTGGCGGCCGGCATTTGGGTTAGCTTGCGGGGTACCAGCTGGTGATGACATAGCCGTGGGGTTGGTGGGCGACGGTCGCCCAGGTGACGTGGCTGACGGCGGGCAGCCCGAGGTACGGGCCGGCGCCGGAGGTGACCTCGTCGGTGACGATCGCCCACCGGCCCTGCTCCTGGCCCTGGCCGGGGGTGATCGCGACGACGGTTCCTTGGTTGGTGACCTGGTAGCGCTCGAGCGCGGCGGCGCGCGCGGCGAGGCCGAGCGCCTGCGCGTGCGCTTGGCTGACTGACAGCGCGGCGAGCTGGCTGGCGCGTTGGGGTAGCTGGCCGGCGGTCCAGTTGACGTACAGGTTCGCGAACCGTGTCAGCGCGGCCTGCGGCGTTATTGCGGCGGCGCCGGCGGGTAGCCGGCGGGCGGGCGGGATGGGCGGCCCGTCGTGTTCGTCGTCGTCGGGCGCCCCGGCCGACGACGACGCGGTTGTGGTGGTCACCGTCGTTGTGGTGGTGGTGGTGTGGGGTGTGAGGGTGGCGAGCTTGCGGTCGGGGTCGTGGATCGCGCACCCGGCAGCCACCAGGCCGCACAGGAGCGCTATCAGGGTGAGGGTGAGGGGGCGCATCAGCAGCCGTCTCCGTAGATCGGTCCTTGGGGGATGCCGGCGGGGCCGCCGAGCGTTTGGATCAGCTGGCTCATGTTGTTGCCACACCAGGTCGAGTGGCAGCCGGGGTCGCCGTTGGTGCACGCCTGTTCGGGGACGGTGACCTGCGCCATCGGCTGGTCGCCTGAGCCACTCCCCCACCCCGTTTCGATGCAGCCGGTGAACGTCGCGACCTGCTGGCCAGCTTTGAGCTGCTGGCCGGCCGTGACGGTCGGGATGATCCCTTCGGTGAGGTAGATGTAGCGGCCGCTGTCGGGCCCGTCGGTGAGGCGGTACACGACGGCGCCACCGTGGCCGCCTGAGCATGAGAACGGCCCCCACCCGGTGTTGGCCGCTTGGGAGTAGGTGACGGTCGCGTCGCCGAGCGCGAGGATCGGGCCGGTCGCGGACAGGTCGACGCCCTGGTCGATCCGGCTCGGGGCGATGCTGGCGGACCAGTGAAACGGGTTGACGTACACGCCCGGCGGGACGCTCACGCCCGCCAATGGCGCGCACGTGCGCTGGATCGGCGTCGGCGGGCTCGCGGGCGCTTGGATCTCGCCGGTCGCGGCGCCCGCGCCGGGGGTGGCGGCTGGGGTGACGTCGACGCCGTAGCGGGTGCCCCACGCGACCTGGCTTGAGCGTCCTTGCCAGTCGTAGGTGTCGATGTGCTCGCCTGTGATGTCGGCGCCGGTGTCGCCGGCGATGAACGCGCCGTGGGTGTCCAACGGGTTGGGCCAGACGTGGTAGTAGGCGCGGGGGGTGAGGACCGAGGGGTCGATCGCGATCTCGAGCATCGGCTGTCCGGCAGTCAGGTCGATCCCGTACGCGGTCATGCCGTCACCTTCCTCTCCGACCCACGGCGGCCCGTACGCGGTCTCCTCAAACCCGCCGCCGCCGGGCGCGCCGGCGGGCGCCATGGTGGGGGTGCACTGGCTTTCGCTGCTGGCGATCAAGCTGACGGCGGCGACGAGCGCGATCACCGGCAGCGCCAGCATCACGGCCACGGCGAGCGCGACCGATTTCGTGGCGGTCATGCGGCGCTCCGTGGCTGGTGCTCGGCCGCGAGCCTCGCGAGCGCGGCCCAGGGGTCGCCGCCGCAGTCGGCGAGGACCTGGTCGCGCAGCGGCACGTCGTGGTCGGGTTCTGAGGTGGCGATCCAGTATTCGGCTTGGCCGGCGCGGATCTCGATCAGCCCGCGGCCGCGGGTGCCGTTGCACAAGAACGCCTCGGAGTAGTCGCCCTTGACCGTTTTGAGGTGGCTGATCGTTTGCGCTTCTTCGTCGGTCAGCCCGAGCGCTTGCTGGATTTCGCTGGTTTGGTCGTCGTGCTGTGCGAGCAGCAGCTGCATCGAGGATTGCGAGACGAGCGCTTCGCCTTCGGGGTGTCGGGTGAAGTCGCCGAGCTTCTGGCTGATCGCGACGAGGAACAGCCGTTTGTGGCGCGACCGTCGGGCTTGCTCGTTGATCCACCGGCCGGTGGAGCGCCGCTCGAGCATCTTCCACCCCTCGTCGATGAACAGGAACGTCCGCCCGCCCCACCGCCCGCGGCCGGCGTGCTTGACGCGGGTGTGCTCGGCCTGGCGGGAGAGGTGCTCGACGATCGTGAACATGACCGCGCCGGCGTTCGCGTCGCCGACCGCCCGCGTGTCGAAGATCAGCAACGGCGAGTCGGCCGGGATCGTCGTCGGCCGGTCCGCTAGGTAGGAGCCGGCGCCGGCGCCGACGTAGTCGTGCAGCGCTTCGGCGAGCTGCGCGAGGTGGCTCGCGAGCTCTGGGTTGCTGTCCTCGCGCGCCTCGGCGCTGCGGCGGTAGAGCTCTTCTTGCAGCAATGTTTCGCGGGGGTCCTCGCCGGTGATCTGACAGCGGCGGTACACAGCCCGGATCGCGAGCGAGAGTTGTGAGCGGTCGCGGGGCGCGAGGTCGTAGGTGCCGTCTGCTTGGGGGGTGCCGAGAAAGAAGCTGTGCAGCGCGAGGAGGTAGTCGAGCTTCTCGTTCGCGAGGTCGCAGACGTCGTCGACGTCCCACGGGCAGATCGCGTGTCCGTCGTCGCTGGCGAGGTTTATGACCGCGGCGCCGGGGACAAGGGCCGCGAGGAACTCGTAGTGGCCGGCGCGGTCGATCACCCCGCCCTGCGCGCCCTCCGGCAGGATGCTCGCGAGGATCTTGATGCACCCCATCGTCTTGCCCGTGCCGGACTTGCCGACGACGACCAGCAGATGGTTCTCGTGCTTGGGATCAAACGCGTCCAGGCGCTCGAGCGTCCGGCCGGGCCGCGCCCACCCGAACGGGTGCCCTGGCCCTGGGGGGCTGCCGCACCGCGCGGCGACCAGCGGCGTGGTGTCGGCGAGGTTGCGCGTCACGTAGCGGCGGCGGATCCGCAGCGGGTCGACGCCGAGCGGCCAGGTCGCGCGCCACAGGTCGCGTTGCGCGAACCGGGGTAGGTGCAGCCGCGCGTCGGTGCGGGCGAGCAGCTCACGCTCGAGCTGGGCGCCGTAGCGCGCCAGCTGCGCGTGACCGCCGGCGGGGTGCGTGAGCGTGAGATAGATCCCGACGCGGTACACGCCGGCGCCGGCGGTCGCGGCGAGCTCGCTGTTCAGTCCCGCGGCCTCGGCCTCGCGTTCGACGGCCTCGGGGTCCGGCGGCCGGCCGCGCATCTCGCGCGAGCGCTGCACCCCCCAGATCCGCCGGTAGCGGTTGCGCGCGCGCTGCCGTTCGGTCGCGCGGCGGCCTGCGCGCCAGTGCACCGCGAGCGTGAACGGGTACGGCGACTGCATCAAGTGAAACAGCCACCCCAGCCACGTGTGATCAGGCACCGAGCTGACCGCCCGCCCATGCACCGCCGTGTCACCCACGA
>JBEKRJ010000187.1:0-7742 GCA_049518835.1 Solirubrobacteraceae bacterium | reverse complement strand
TACTCATTCCATGACCTCCAGACCTAACGCGGTTGCGTATCGAAGCCTAGCAAAGTAATTGATTTCGTGGAATATGAGCGACGGTACGCTCACATCGCTCGGCCCGGATCAGGCGACCGCCCCGGCGGCTACCGTCGGCGTGTAGTGCGAGGCGTCTCCCTCGATCACGTAGCTCGACGACCCATCGATACCGACGGGCACGTCTCCGGCGACCGTGACGCGATTCAACCGGCGCGGCAGATCGTCGTAGTTGTCGATCGCGTAGTGCTGGGTGATGCGGTTGTCGAACAGGGCCAGCTGGTTGGGCGACCAACGCCACCGCAAGATGTTCTCGGGGCGTGTGACGTACGCCTGGAGTAGTCGCAGCAGGTCGCGCGACTCGGTGTTCGAGAGTCCGACGATCCGCTGTGCGAACCCGCCGATGAAGAGCCCGCGCTCGTTCGTCAGCGGATGCACGCGGACGACCGGATGGGCGGTCTGGTAGCGGGTCGAGATGAACTCCTTGCGACGGCTGCGCTCGGCGTCGTCGGCCGACTCGTCCGGCACGGCGTAGTCGTAGTCATTGGTGTGAACCGCCCACAGCGTGTCCGCGAGCCGGCGCAGCGGCTCCGGCAGGTCGCGGTACGCCGCCCCTGCGTTGGCGATCAGCGTCTCGCCGCCGTAAGGGGGGATCACGATGCTGCGCAGCGTCGTCAGCTGCGGGGGGTTGAGCACGAACGTCACGTCTGTGTGCCAGTGGTTGGACTTGCCGCGCTCGCTGTCTACCGGCAGCACGTTCGGCGCCCCCTCGACAGCGGCGATGGTTGGGTGCGCGCTCGTCAGCTGTCCGAAGGACGAGGCGAACCGCTCCTGCCCGGCGTCATCGAGGTCGATGTCTGAGAACACGAGAGCCTTGTGCTCGTTCAGGGCCCCTCGGATCGCCGCGATCGCACGCCGATCGAGCTCGTTGCTGATGTCGAGCCCTTTCACTTCAGCGCCGATGCGCCCCGTGACCTTGTGGATGTCAAGCCCGATGTCGTCGATCGTTGTCATGCCGCTGTCTCCTGGAGATCTGGGGATTGGTGAAGGTCGCGAGCGCGATTTCCTGCATTATCGATGCAATTACCCGAGTTTGCCTAGACCCGCGCGAGAATAGCCTCTTGGGGGAGCCCGCCGGTCTCCGCGACCAGCGCCTCGAGCATGCCCTGCATGCCCCAGCGCGCACGCGCGCGGCGCTGGCGCGTCGCACCGCCGCCGGTGGCCAGCAGCCACTGCACCTCGTCCAGCGCGGCCTCGGCGTCCAGCGCCCGTGCGTATGGCCGCACGTGCTGCAAAACCTCGTTCGTGATCTCGACAACGGATCGATGCTCCCCGTCGTGAAGCAGGGTGGCTTGGACTCCGTCGCGGGCGGCACGAAAGCTCGACTCCATCAGCGCCTCGCGCGGGCTCCATCTGCGCGGTGGTCGGTCGGCTTCGAAGGCCGCGAGCGCTTGCGCGAGCGCGGCGAGCGCGAGCACGGCGCGGGGGCTTGACTGCGCGTCCATGGCGCGCACTTCCACGGTGCCCAGGCGAGGATGCGGCCGGACGTCCCACCACAGGAACGTGTAGTCCGGTAGCGCGCCGGCCGCCAGGATCGCGTCAACAGACGCGAGGTAGTCATCCCAGTCAGCGAACGCACGGGGTATCTCGGATCGTGGTGCGGAGCGAAACAATGCCGCGCGCGCGCTTGCGAGGCCGCTATCGACGCCGCGCCAGAACGGCGAGTTGGCACTCAGCGCTTGCAACAGCGGTAGATGGTCGCGCAGGCCGTTGGTGACGCGGATCGTCGTCGCGGCGTCCGGCATGCCGATGTGAACGTGCAGCGCGCAGGTTGGCGTGCGGGCCACGAGGCCTCGCATGTCATGGGCGATCTGCCTGTAGCGCTCGTCGTCGACGTGCTGTACCTCCCCGAAGGGCTGGGCCGGATGCAGGCCCGCTCCGAGCAGGGCGGCGCCGCGCGCGACGGCGGCGGTTCGCAGCCGACGCAGGTCCTCGACAGCCGCGGCTGGGCATTGGCGCACCGGGGTGGCGAACTCGACGAGCGCTGCGTAGAGGTCGGTATGCGTCAGGCCGGCTCGGTCGCTGAGCGCGCGCACCAGCTCTTGCGCCCGGGGATCGAGTGCATGATCGCCGTCTCGCACGACCAGCAGCTCCTCCTCGATGCCGATCGTGAACGGCTCGCTGGTGCCGAATCGGTGATCGCGGCGCGGCTCGGCGGTCGCCTCGGCGGCGGGTGCGGTGGTCATCTTTGTTGCGCGTGGGTGTGGCCGGGGTTTTCAGTAGGTGCGCGCGTCGAAGTACCAGCGCGCGATGTCGAGTTGAGGCAGCGCCCGTGCTCCCATCCAGAGGCTGAGGATCTTCGAGTCGCGCCAGTGCTTCTCCACGTCGCCCTCGCGCGCGTAGCCGAAGGATCCCATCAGGTCCATCGCCTTGTTCGCGACGGCGGTCAATTGATCGGAGACGTAGAGCTTGGTGACCCTGGTCCTGGCGAGCATCTCGGGGCTGTGACGGGGACCGTAGACGTCTGGACGGTCGAGCATCCTCGCCTTCAGGTAGGTCTCGGCGCGACTGGTCTCGATCGCCACGACGATGTCCGACAGGACGGCCGCGGTGATCGTGTGTTCCTTGAGCGGCTTGCCACCGACGACGCGCGTGTCACACCAGTCCTTGAGGATCTCGTAGATGTTGCGCATCACCCCGATGCACTGGGCGGCGGTGCCGACGTTGCCGGAAGAGATGAAGGCCCTAGCCGCTTGAGCGTCCGTGCCCGGCCCGTGGGCGCGGAACTCACGCGGAACGCGAGCGTTGTCAAACCACACGTCGCCGTTCCAGTCACCGGACATGCCGGCCTTGCGGTACGGCTTGCCCTGCGTCACCCCGGGTGTGTCAGCCGGGACGTAAACGATCGCGAACCCGTCTTCCCCAGCTCCCGGGTCGGTGGTGCAGAATACGGCGAACAAGTCCGCCGCGCCCCCGGAGTTGGTGGGCCACAGCTTGTGCCCGTTGACGATCCATTCGTCACCGTCCAGTTTCGCGGTGGTCTGAATGTGCTGCCCTTTGGTGCCGTCGAGATTCTCGACATCGGAGCCGCTGCGCCCGTCGCTGATTGCCGCCGAGCCGACGTACCAGCGGTCGGTCTGCAGAAACCGCGGCGTGAACAGTTCCATCAGGTGACGGTTCTCGAACGGCCCGGCGATCGGCGACATCGCCCACACCGAGCAGCTTGCCGCGGTCGCCAGCCCCGAGTCGGCCCGCGACATCTCCTCCAGGCACATCGCCGATGCGATTGCGTTCATCCCGCCGCCGCCGTAGGCGGCGGGCCACGCCGCCCACTGGTAGCCGTGCTCGACGCAGAGCGTCTCGAGCAGCGGCCGGCAGAGCCGATGGCGGTCCCAGTCCTCGTCGATCTGACGACGGACTGGGATCACGTCCTCGTTTGCCCACGTCCTGATGGCGTCGACGAGCAGGCGGTTCTCGTCGGGGATCCACTCGAGCGGTAGCGAGAAGGGGTCGATCACGCGACCCGACCTCCGCGCCGCAGGAGCTGTCGGATGCGTCCCTGGGCTCGGGGCGGTAGCGCCGCAGCATCGAGCCGTCCGGCGCGAAACCGGTTCGCCTCCAGCGCAAACTCGCGTGCGCGCGCGCGCCCGTCGACGCCGGCGTGCTGACCCAGGGCGCCGAGAGCGCGCTGGAGGTTCTCCGGCAGCACGAAGAATTCGTCCGAGACCTCGATCCGGTCCGCGATCCACTGCACCACCTGGTCGCCGACTGCCTCGGGGTCGCGTGCGGTCTCGAGGCGGTGGCGCAGACGCGCGACGCCGTATGAGACGTGGCGCGCCTCGTCGCGGCGCGACAGGAGCACGATCCGGCGGGTCGCTTCGTCAGGCGCGAGGTCGTGGACGATCTTGAAGATGTCGAGGATCTGTCCCTCGCCGAGGATGTCGACCAGCAGCGATGCCTGCTCGTAGTCGTCGAGCTCTGTCAGGCCGATCAGCGACTGGTCGGTCGCTGGACCGGTTGCCGCCGGCCCGTGCCCGTTGAGCCACAGCCGCTTGATGCACACTTCGGCGTGCCGCGCCTCGTCCATCACCTTGCCAGACAGGAACAGCTTGACCTCCAGGAATGCGGGGTTGATCTTCGGCAGCCACGATGCGGGGACATGGTGGGCGACCAGCTCCTGCTGCAGCAGCCAAGTGAAGATCTCGCAGGTCGCCTGCTCGAGCGTGTCTGGCAACCCGAGTGCTGCGTGCCACGGGATGTCGAGGCTCGCGTTCCACTGGCTGGCGTTGGCCTGCTCGACGAGATGGGCCAGCCGCGGAGTCCAGACCTGTTCGCGACGGTTGACCGTCCATTGCATCGCGGGCAGCGGACCCGAGCCGGGCGCCAGTTCGTGCGTGCGCACGCGCATCCCGGCGGCCGGCGCCTCTTCGGGCAGCTGCCCGTAGGGCGTGGCGAGCAGCCGTCCGAGCGGGATCTCCGATGCCAGCCAGCGCCGGCTCTGGCGCGCGCCGCGATCGCCGCGCCGGAGGGAATCAGGGCTGTCGGGCCGATTCTCGGCGACGTCTGCCGGGTCATCGTGGATCGTGTTCATGGCCGGTCTCCATGCCAGGTGTGCATGTGGTTGCGGACGTGGTCGGGCAGCGCCTCGCGCGGGTAATGGGTGTCGTAGAAGCCCACGTCGAGGTGTTGCGCCTGGTACCAGACCGTCATCAAGAACGGATCGATCGTCGCCGGGAACCGACCGTACGTTTGCCAGATGTAAGTGCACAGCAGCTTGGTCGCCTCGATCGCCTCCGGTGCCGGACGTGGCACACCGGCGATCGCCTGGGCGTCTCGCCAAGGCAGCCGGTGGCGATCCGGCGCCGAGAAGCGACCCGAGGGCCCCCACCGTGGCTCGAGCACGGCGTCGACCGCATCGGCCATCGACGCGTGAAACGGCGGCAGCGCACCCTCGAACAGTCCCGGAAGGCCGACGGGTACCAGCTCGCCCGCCCCGAGCGGCGCGTCGTCGGGCACGCGTGCGAACTGAAAGCCTAGGCCGCCGGCGGCGCCGGTGCCGCCGATGGCGTGCCAGAGCTCCTCGCCGCCCATCGTTACGCGGCCCTTGCCGCCAGAGAAAGGATGGCCGCCGAGGCCAAGCGCCTGGGTGGCGAGCATCAGGTTCTGGATCATCAGCCCCTGCTCGACGCCGTTGATGTCGACCATCTGCCAGCGCTCGAAGTCCCACAGATCGACAGGGTGCGAGTCGTCCAGCCATCCGGCGCGGGCGAGCGGCGCGAGCGGGTCGCCGCCGAGTCGTGGGTCGTGGATGTAATACCGGTGGGGTTCGTCGAAATACAGCAGCATCGCGTTGATGCACTGTCGGGTGACGTCCGAGACGGGCATGAACAGTGTCGTGCCGGGCGCGTTGGCGATCCAGTGGTTGAGGCCGAACAGGTTGGGCGTGCGCCGGGGCACGTCAAGCCGCCCGTCCTGAAGCTTCACCGCCTGCCGGTAGAGCTCGTGCCGGTCCCGTTGGCGCGTCAGCTGGACGTAGTGGTGCGGAGCGGCGTCTCGCTGCGGCAGCACGAACACGCCTGCGTCGTCGGTCCAGAACAGTTCGGTGCCGTGCGTCGCGAGCGGGCTCGGGTAGCTGCGGCCGGTGAAGCTCGCAAGCTTGTCGGCGCCCGTCCGGTCGCCGTGCTCGTCGGCGAACGGCCAATCGTCGCGTGCCACGCCCGTGATGCCTGTGGCGGCGGCGACGAGGATCGCCTCCTCAGCCTCCGAGAGCGGGACGGGGTCTGAGTCCGAGCGGTAGGCAAGCGGTCCGGTGAGCTGCGCGCCCAGCGCGAAGCGCCGGGAGCGACGCGTGAAGATCGCGCGCAGCGCCGGGAACGCGGCCGCAGTCCGAATCGCATCCGGGTTAGTCGGCGGGCGGGTGAGGGTGGTCGAGGTCGCCATCAGATCGTGGTCAGGTAGCGCGCGCGGTCCCAATCGGTGACCGCGCTTAAGAAGGTCTCCCACTCGTACTGCGCGAGCCGCGTGTAGTCGTGCACGGCGTCCTCGCCGAGGATCTCGACGATCGCTTCGTCCGCACGCGCCGCGGCGATGCCCTCGGCGAGGTTCGATGGCAGTGGCTCGCCCGTCAGATAGAGGTTGCCCTGGCCCGGGTCGCCCGGATCCGCGGCCGTGGCCTCGAGGCCGGCGACGACCGCGGCCAGCGCCGCGGCGGTCGCCCAATGTGGCTCCGCGTCGGCGGCGCCGGTGCGCAGCTCGATCCGCGTCGAGGCCGCGGACTCGAGCAGCGAGCGGATCGCGACCGTGCGATTGTCGCGTCCCCACGTGCGCGTCGAGGGCGCAAACGACAGCGGCGTAAAGCGCTTGTAGGAGTTGACCGTCGGCGCGCCGTAGAGCACGATCCCGGGCAGGTGCTCGACCAGGCCGGCGATCGCCCGGCGGTGCAGCTCGTTCTCGTCGTGGCCGGCGGGCGCGAACGCCGGCTGGCCGTCGCGCCACAGCGAGATGTGCAGGTGCATCGAGTTGCCCGCCTGGTCGGCATACGGCTTGGCCATGAACGTCGCCAGCCCGCCCGCGCGCCGAGCGAGCTCCCTGGTGCCGTACTTCAGCCTCGATGCCTGGGCTGCGGCCTCGAGCGCCGGTCGATAGCGAAGGTTGATCTCCGCCTGCCCCGGCCCGTACTCGGTATTGGCGCCCTCCAGATCGACGAACCCCGTCAGTCCGGCGACGATGCTGTCGAGCAGCGGTTCGAGCTCGGCGGCCTTCTGCAGCGAGTAGGCCTGCACGCCATCGGCAAACGGCGCCCCGTCGGCCCTCAGCAGGTGAAACTCGATCTCGATCCCAACCGCGGCCTGGTAGCCCAGCCGCGCGAGCCGGTCGATTACGCGGCGCAGCACGGTCCGAGGAGCGGTCCGGACCAGCTGGCGATCGTGACCGACCAGGTCGCACACCACCTGTCCCACGCCCGCGCGCCACGGCACCGGCCGGTAGCTGTCGAGATCCGGCACCGCAAACAAGTCCGGGAAGCCGGTCTCCCAGCCCGACCAGCGCAGGCCGTCCTTGACCTCGCCGGCCACATCCCAACAGAGCACCGCATCGCAGAACGCGAACCCCTGCCCAAGCGCGCGCTCCAGGAAGCCCTCGGCAGCGATCCGCTTTCCGCGGGCGTGACCCTGATGGTCAGACCACAGGATCTCTACCTCGCGCAACTCCCGCAACTCGAGCGCCCGCTCGAGCTGCCCGCGCGCGGTCTCTGTTGGAAGCGCACCGTCCGCGGACGAGACGGCTTCGATCTTGCTCAAGATGATTCTCCTATCCGAGTGCAAGCGACTGGCACTCACGCCTCTTCGTGGACGAACCGCCCGACCGCGGCATAGCGTGTCGCGTCCCGCGCGCGGAACCAGAGCGCCCCGCCGACGCCGATCACGAACGCGATCGGCACCAGCAACGGCCCGTAGCGGATGAAGGCGGCGCCGGAAGCGCCCGACAGGCTGCCGCGGTTGTGAAACAAAAGCCACGCAGAAAACACCATCAGCCCTCCGCCGAGGATCGGAGCGATCAGCGTCTTCCACAGTCGACGGCGCTCGGAGCGGACCGACCAGAAGTACCGGGCGATCGCGAACGACGTCAGCGCCTGGACGAGCAGCAGGCCGAACACGCCGACGATCGGCGTCCAGGTCGCGAGCTTCAGCAGCACCGCGCCGGTGCTCGAGTCCGAGGCGTAGAAC
>JBEKRJ010000186.1:0-7778 GCA_049518835.1 Solirubrobacteraceae bacterium | reverse complement strand
CAGCTCCCGCTCTACCACGTCCCACACGAGTGACAGATCCACGCCGAAATACTCATGGATGAGCTTGTCGCGCATACTCGCGATCTGCCGCCACGCAACTGCCGCATCGAGCGCTCGCGTACCGGCCGACAGTCCCTTCACCGCCTGACCGAGGATCTCGATGTTGCGAATGACCGCATCCTGCGTCTTGCGATCGGCAACGAAGGCATCGCGGCCGTCAGCGGTGTACGCGAGGATCGCGCCACGCGCATGCAGCAGGTAAACGCGATCGTCGCTCACAGCGCGACAGCTTCGGAGAGGATCTTTTCCCCTTTTCCCTTTTCCCGAAGATACGGGCTGATCCCACCCTCGCTCACCAGGTCGACGCCGGTCCCGAGCAGCTCCTGCAAGTCCTGCCACAGACCGACGAAGTCGAGCATGCTGCGACCAGGCTCCATCTCAACCAGCAGGTCCACATCACTCACCGCTCTCGCCTCACCCCGGGCAGTCGACCCGAACACGCGAACGTTGCGCGCGCCGCGCTCAGCCGCTCGCCTAACCGATCTCATCCCGGCGCGATCGCAACCGCTCAACGTCAATCGGTATCCCGCCGACCTGGCTCATCCCAGTGACGTTATCGCGACGTGCGCCTGCTGGGCGAGAGCCCTTGAAGCTCCTGCGGCTCCGCAAGCACGCCGGCGAGATGGCAGCGCCACTGGAAGCTCCCGGACACCCCCTCCAGCCGCGCGCCCTCGTCGCAATAGCAGCCGGCGAGGCGCCGACCGCCCGTTACGATCCCCGCCTGCAGCACCTGCTGCTCGAGAAGGCAGAGCAGGAGGCTGGCCGCGCTGGCGCGATGCTGCTAGCCATGATGTGGTCACGCGGCGCAGTCAGCGCCAGCGACGGCGACCTACAACGCTCGTTGGGAGTCACTCGCAACAGGCTCACCGAGCTGCTCCGCGGCTTAGCCGCAGCGAACGTGCTGGTGGCTACGCCCGAGCCCGCTGAGGGACGTGTTGGGCGACCGAAGATGCTCTACAGCGTGCGCGATCAGTGAGCCAGGCGATCCTCACACTGCTGCGCGTGTACACGGCCTTCAAGCCCAAGCCGCCCGAATACGAACTCGCGATCGCCCATGTCCCGCTCGGCCAAGTGGGTCTCGAGAATCCGATCGACGACCGAGTGCTCGAAGCGATGTGCTCAGATCAGACGACGAGAGCTTCACGATCGTGCTTGCACCCCGGGCTGCGGCAAAACGAGTACGCTCAGCGCAGCCGCAATGCACGCCGCGCAACGTGAGTCTCAGCCACGGATCCTTCCGCTGAGGTTCCGGTGGGCCATCACACGACAGCGCTTGATGCACTACTGCTTGTCCGGGCACTGCATCCGAGCTAGCCAACCAACTGGCACCGCTGCTCGACAAGCGACCGCGGCGGGGGGACGGGAGTGCCGGCTCGACCGAGCGCAGGAACGATCCGGCGATCGGGATGTCTTGGCGCAAGCCAACCGCCGCTCGGCAGGGTCTGTCGCTTGGGTTGCCATAAGTGCCATCAGCCGGCGTAGAGCGCTAAGGCCTGCCTTGGCCGCTTAGGCGTTGGCGGCCGCCAGAACGTCGGCGATCGCGAGCCCCGGGAGTGCGACCGCCGCGCAGCCCACCCGAGCGAACTCATCCCACTCGATGCTCTCGGCGTATTCGCCGACGTCTGGACGGACGTCACGCCGGACGATGAGGCGCCGCTGGTCCAGAGCCAGCACCCAATACTCCGGTACGCCCGCGCGAGCGTACAGCCCGGTCTTGATGCCGAGATCGCGACGCAGCGACGACACGGCGACCTCGATGATCAGGGTGGCCGTGGCCGGGTGATACGGCCGCGGAGCGTTGAGCGCGATCACAGCCAGATCCGGCTCGGGCTCGGAATCCGCCAGCGTGAGCGGGCTGGCGACGCGCACCTCAAACACGCCAAGATCGACGGCCTGCATCAGCCAGCGCGCCAACCACGCAACCGCGTTCTCATGCGCACGGGTCTTGGGGCTCATGGATACGAGCAGCCCTTCCAACAGCTCAACCCGGGCGTCCTCGTCGAAGCCGCCGGCCTCGAGAATCCGGTGGTACTCCTCCGCAGAGAGCCGGTGCAGTTGAGCGAGATCCAGCTCGACGGCCACCGCAGCGATGCTACCGCGCGAGCAGCGCCGCGACTCCATCCTCGGTCCCCCACACCGTGCCCTCGCCAGCGCTCGGAAGGCCGGTCCAAACGGCCTTCATGGGGGGATCTCTAATCCACGCTCGATAAGCTTCCTTTATGCAAACTTGTCTGCAAAACGAAAGGTTTGGCCGCAGCGCGCACTGCCGTGCGCTCGGCGTCCTGGTGCTGTTGGCCCAGCACTCGGGTCCGTGTCACCCCCCCAAACGGGACAGCCGTCGGGGGTGCAAAAACGTGATCTCAGCGTCCGTGCCCAAGTCGCCTGGACCGAGAGCGTCTGCTCCGCTTGGCAGCGCAGATGTTGTCGGAACCCCACGTGAACGGGCCGACTCGCGTCCTCGGCCGTGGCCATAGTGAAACAGGATCGGTCCCAATCACCGCGAGACCGGACGCGCCGCCGATCGATCGGAGGTGCCAAGCGAGGATTCCAGCGATGCCTCCGGTCGCCAACCGAACACGAACGCTTGCGGCGGCGCGAGATGACGCCGTTTTCCACGACGGCACCCGCCACTTGGGCCAACTCCTCGCTTGCCCAAGCCCTGCGAGAATGATCGTCCTAGCCACTGCGGGCGATCATGAGGGGGCGGTTATGCGTAGCGAACGACTGATGGCTTTTCGCATCGTGCGGATCCTGTCTTTAGCGTTTGTGGCAGTCATCCTCTCCGGGGGGCATCGCGTCTGCTAGCGGCGGGGCACGCATCGCGACCGCGCCTCAGCTGCCAATCGGTCAGACCGCGGCGAGCGGTTGGTCTGAGCAGACCCCGCCCGACTCATCAGTACGGTCGCCGCGATGGATCAGCCGGCCCGACTCCCACGGGGCGCGCAAGCGCGGATCCCGACCGGCAAGCTGGTCCGCTACGCCCTGAATCCAGGCCACGAGCGCGGCTGCCACAAGGCCCGAGTATTCACCTCCACACTCGGCATCACTGCCTCGGACTGGCGCCTCTTCAGCCGCAACAAGAAAGCCCGCGAGATCGAACGCCCCCGCACCGCGCTCGTCGACGCTGGCCGTCTCCGCCGCCAACCAGGCCGCGACCGCACCACCGGCCGTCCCGCCGAGATCTGGATCCCCGTCCGCGCCTGACCACCGCGCGCTAGCGCCCACCCCCGCGCCAGCCCCACCTCTTACCGAGCGACCGGTGCCGCTGATCGTCTCGCCACGCGTCACGTTCCCCGGCTAGCAGGCAACGCCCGCACGGGACGTTCGCGCGACGCCTCGTCAGCATTCAGTCGTTTCGGTCGTACGTCGTCCAGCGCGTCACACCACAGGGACAACCACCCACGTCGATTACATGTCAACGACGTCAAACCCCACCAAACACGGGGTCTGACGCGACCGACCTCACATAACAACGGAAAGCGGTCGTGCCGCTGGCGAAGCACTCGTCCGGTCACGATGCTCGTGACGACCGCTGCTGGGCGATTGCGACGCGACGGCCGCCGATGTCGAGGGCGCCGACGACGGTGTCCATGGCTACGCCCGGTTGCGCATCGACTAGCCGACGAGCACTCCCCAGTTTCGTCCGACCGGGCAAAGATCGGAGCACTCGAGCTCGCGACTGCTCGGTCAGGCGAGCGATAGCGCCGGGGCGCTTGTTGGCCGGGACGAGTCAGTCGCCCAGCAAGCGCGTTCGCGGCCGGACGTCCGGCGCCGGGGTCGCAACCGAGCTCATGCCAAAGCGCAACTCCGAGCTGATCGGCGCATCGTGGCGGTGATCTTCGCCTTGTGCCGACCCTTCTCGTCCGGTGAACATCACGGTCTTTCGCAGACTCGGCTTCGGACGCTCGACGCGGGCGAGCAGGTTGTCCACCGTGTGTACTGAGATCCTGCGCGCCGGCGCAGTCACACGCAAGAAGCGCGCCCTCTCATTGCCTTCTTCCGCAGACGACGTAAACGTTCACCCACCGCGAACCGAACCACCGGTACGGCTCAGCTCTAGCCCCGGCACACGTCCCACTCGCGGCTACATTCGCTTCGTGGCTTGACAGGCGTGGACGCGACGCTAGACTTACGGCCGCTACTCGTCTGTCATACCTGCGAGGAGAGGAATGGTGGTCCGAATGCGCCGGACGATGCGCACCTATCGCGTGCGTCAGAAAGTGGCATGGGGCACACGCACAGACGCACTCGCGGCGCCATGGCGCAAGACGCACGCATCCTCCGCCTAGCGAGGGCGGTACGTGACTCCACCCATGCGTGGGACGAGGCGTCCGCCCGACTCGATTCCCACTGTGATGGGAGAAAGGACCCCCGTGTCAATCCCAGTCAGCGCTGATCCACCTTCGGCTGCAGACAGCACCCCGAGCGTCGACTCGGGCCACTTCCACTGGATCGTCGCAGATCCAGTGCCGGTCGGAACTGCCCTATTCGCATTCGCGCTGTCGGTCTATGGCGTCCGCTTCGTCGGTGTGAAGGCGACGACCGTGGCGCAGGGCCCGGTCAGCGTAGGCCTCAACTATGCGGTGCTGATCGCCGCGATCGGCGAGAGCGTCTGCGGGATCCTCGCCGTGATGAGGGGACTGACGTACAAGGGCTACATCCTCAGCATCTTCGGCATCTGGCTGTGGGGGTTCTTCTTCCTGATCACGGCCGGGGCCGCAAGCAAGACGTTCACGCCTGACTCCGTCGGGTGGTACGCCCTGCTCCTCGACATCCCGGCGATCATCATGGCGGTGCCGGCGTTCAAGCAGCGGAACATCCCGCTCTCGATCGCGTTCGTGGGGCTGATTGTCCTGCAGTTCTTCCTCGGCCTCGGATACCACGAGGTCAACAACGCCATCAACGCCGCGGTCGCGACCAAGCACCCGCCGAACTTCTCGACTTCGATCTCGCTGCTCAAGGTATCCGCGTGGGCCGGCTGGGTCGCATCTGCCGCGCTGTTCTGGCTGTTCGCGGTCGAGGTCTACGAGGCGACGGGGGTGATCCGCCGGCACGAATCGCTCGCCTAGCCTCACCAGCGGGCGGCTGCGCTGCACCTCGGGACTGCTGGTCGCGACCGCGACCAGCAGTCCCGCCGAAGCCGTCGCACTAGCCCGGGGCATCCGCCCGTACTTCCGCTGCAACTTCCGAAACCGATGGGGACGCTTCTCCTGACGTTCGGATGAGCACGCCGCTCGCGTGCGGCAGCGACGCCGGAACGCTCGCTTTCGCTCGTGCCCGTGCTCGCGCTCCTGGGCGCGGGCGGTGCGCTGATCGTGATGGTGGCGTCCTCGGTCCCCGAAGCTTCGGTGGGTGCCTCGCGGTGAGCGCCGCGATGACCGTCCCCGATGAAAGCATCGACGGCGTCTCAGGAGTCGGCGGCACGTTCACGCCGCCCGGTCCGCCGTCGCCGCCGCTCACGGCTTGCCGAGCTTGTGCGCGGTCAACGCGACGCCGTGTGATCAGCCTGTAGACCCAGGTGCGCTCGGCCTCGAGCTCGCGGCGGGTTGCTCGCAACATGCTCTCGGCCTTGACCGTCGCGTCCGTGATCATGACCGCACAGAGCGGATCGCCGCAGACCGAAGCGATGGGCGATTTCGGCGTGGTCTGGGTCAATGATTCGTTCGCAGGATGCGGCGAGTGTCTTAAGGCTCTGCTCGGCGGTCCTAGTCCACACGCATGGCTTTCTGACTCATTGCTCGATCCGGGCGCGGATGTCTCTGTTGAACTCGCCCACAGAGCGGTGCGCGCCGCGGCGGAGCTTGCGAGCGGTAAGGCGTCCAGGGAGCGCGCATTGCCAGCCGGTGGACCCACGAGGCCAGGGCCGTCGGCGAAGCCGCCCGTCGACGCAGCATCAACCCTTTTCGATCGGCACGCCGATCAGATTTCCCCACTCGGCCCAGGAGCCGTCGTAGTTCTTGACGTCCGCCTCGCCGAGCAACTCGTGCAACACGAACCATGTGTGCGCTGAGCGCTCGCCGATCCTGCAGTATGTGATGATCGGCTTACCGTTGAGGACGCCTCTGGCAGCGTACAACTCGCGCAGCTCGTCTGCGGACTTGAACGCACCGTCGTCCGTGACGGCCTGGCTCCACGGGATCGACTTGGCGCCAGGGATGTGGCCGCCCCGCTGCGCGCCCTCGTTCTCGTAGCCCGACATCGTGACCAGCTCGCCCGAGTATTCACGCGGGGTGCGAACGTCCACGAGTGCGTGCGAGTCGGTTTCAAGGGCGCTTAGAACCTCGTCTCGCTTGGCCCGAATGCGCTCGTCACCGGTCGTTGCGGTGAATGTCGCGGCCTCGAAGCGCAGCTGCACGGAGGTGATGGGACGCCCCGCGGAGATCCACCGTTCGCGCGGGCCGTCGAGCAGCCTGACGTTGTCGTGCCCGTAGTACTTCAGGTACCAGTAGGTGTATGCAGCGAACCAGTTGTTACGGTCCCCGTAGAGGATGATCTGATGGTCGTTCGAGATCCCTCGGCTTCCCAACAGCTTGCCGAAGTCCTCCGGCCCGAGGAAATCGCGCTTGACCTGATCCTGGAGATCGAGCTTCCAGTCGAAGCCGATCGCGCCCGGGATGTGAGCCTCGCGGTAGTGAGGCCTGCGGTATAAAGCGGGATTCTCGTCGACTTCCACGATCCGGATTGAGTCGTCATCCAGATGCTGCTCGAGCCATTCGGGGTCGACCAGAACGCCATTCGCATACTCAGCCACGTTTTTGCCTCTCCTGCTCATCCGCTAAACGTATCTCGGTCCGCGTGGGCAGAGTTTCGTCGCTTCGGCGTTCAGCTGATGGGGCGAGTCTAAGGCCTCGAGCAGCCGGCGGGTGACGAGGTCGGCCCGCACTTCGTGACCCGACCCAATTCACCATCCTTGTGCAAGCCGGCACTGTGACGATGCTGCGGGGTGACCCGTGGCCCGTATCGGGTTGCTGGGGCATCAAGACCGCGCGCACACAATGGTGCGAGCGCGGCCACAGGTCTTGCGCAGCAGGCGCATTGTCGCAAATCGAGGAGGGACGCACGTCAGAGCTCGTTAGTCATGGGATTTTGACGAGTGGCTGGGCGTATCCGGCGCCGCCGGGTCGCCGCGGGAATACCGGGAGTAATTGCGGGCGATCCACCGGCTCGAGGTTGTTCCAGACGCGGTAAAACCATCACTTGATCCGACTTGGGATCCTAAAGAGGTTCGCGATCGGGCCACAAGCGCCTTCAGGTCATCAGCCCGTAGCCAGCTCACGCAAGGCCTGCGCCACATGGACCATCACCATCCGCCTGCGGTAGGCCAGCGGCAAATCCAGTGAGTCCATTGGTTTGGTTGCGGACATCGCCGTCTCGGCCGCGGACATGATCACATCCTCGGTCAGCGGGCCGCCGACGAGCAGTTCGGCCGACTGCGGCACGGGCAGCGGCGCCGTCGCCACTGCCCCGAGGACCAGCCGTGCCTCGCTGCACTTTCCGTCGTCATCGATCCGAACGGCGGCCGCGACCCCGACCATCGGGAAATCGATCGCTCCCCGGCGCCGGAACTTGACGTACGTCGCACGCAGACCGTCCGCGGGCGGCAGATCGAGCGCGACGAGCACCTCGTCGGCCCTCTTTTGCAAATAGTCGATCCCATCGTCCATCGTGTATAGCTCCGCGATCGGGACCGTTCTCTTACCGTGGGCGCTGACGAGCTG
>JBEKRJ010000185.1:0-7806 GCA_049518835.1 Solirubrobacteraceae bacterium | reverse complement strand
CGGCGGGTGAGAGACCTGCTCGAACGATTCGACCTCGCCGATGCGGCCGATAAGCCGCTGTCGACCTATTCGGGGGGGATGCGCCGCCGGCTGGACTTGGCGATGACCCTCGTCGGCGACCCCCGTCTGATCTTCCTGGACGAGCCAACCGCCGGGTTGGATCCGCGCAGCCGCCGCACGATGTGGCAGATCATCGGCGAGCTGGTCGCGGGCGGCGTCACGATCTTCCTCACGACTCAGTACCTCGACGAGGCCGACCGGCTCGCCGACCGGCTCGCCGTGCTCGACCACGGCCGCATCGTCGCCGAAGGCACCCCCGCCGAGCTCAAGCGCCGCATTCCCGGTGGACACGTCGAGCTGCAGTTCGCCGACCCGGTTGCGCTGCGCCAGGCCGCGGCGCTGCTCGACGTCGCCCTACCCGAGGAGGACAAGCTTACCCTGCAGGTGCCCGGCGACGGCACTCTCGCTTCGCTGCGCGGCCTGCTCGCGCACTTGGACGACGCTCGCGTCGAGGTCGAGGATCTGTCGATCCACGCCCCCGACCTCGACGACGTGTTCTTCGCGGTCACCGGCCGCTCGACCGCACAGCCCACGACCGAGGAGGCCCTTGCGCGATGAGCGCCCTCGCCTACACCGTCACAGACTCGGCGACAATGCTGCGCCGCAACCTCAAACACCAGCTGCGCTACCCGTCGGTGACCCTGTTGCTGGTCGGGATGCCGATCGTGTTCTTGCTGTTGTTCGTCTACGTGTTCGGCGGCCAGCTCGGCACCGGCCTCGGCGCGCATCCACACGGCGACCGGACCGTCTATCTCACCTATGTCGTGCCCGGCATCCTGATCATGACCGTCGCCTCGGCCGCGCTGGGCACTGCGCTGTCGGTCGCGATGGATATGACCGAGGGCATCATCGACCGGTTTCGCACGATGGCGATCGCCCGCGGCGCGGTGCTGAGCGGCCACGTGCTCGGCAGCCTGATCCAGACGGTCATCGGGCTCGCGATCGTGCTCGGCGTTGCCCTGGCGATCGGATACCGCCCCACCGCCGGCCCACTCGCCTGGCTGGCCGCGGTTGGGGTGCTGCTCCTGTTCGCGCTCTCGCTCGTGTGTCTATCCGCCGCGCTCGGCCTGGCCGCCAAGAGCGTCGAGACCGCCAGCAATACCCCGATGTTCCTCACCCTGCTGCCCCTGCTCTCAAGCGGATTCGTCCCGACCAGCACGATGCCGGACGGGCTACGCCAGTTCGCCGAATACCAGCCCTACACCCCCGTGACCCAGACCGTGCGCGGGCTGCTCACCGGCACCCACACCGGCAGCCACGCGATCGCTGCCGTTGCGTGGAGCCTGGGCATCGCCGCCGCCAGCTACGTCTGGGCCGTGCGTCTCTACAACCGTCGCCGAGCTGCCAATCCGAAGTGATGGCGAACTCGTTCGACCGCTGCCGCCAGCTCAAGGGCCATGAACTCCAGATCGACCGACACCCGAACCGGTGCCATTGCTTGTCGCAGATGCCGATCGGGTTACGGAACGCCTACGGCGACCTGCTCTAGTCGGAATCAACGGTCAGTTTGAGGCGGTCGTTGCTCGTGGGTAACGCCTCCATGGCGGTCAGAGCGCTTCCCCCTCGGTCCAGATCCGGGCCGCCGGTTATGCAATTTCGCGTGGTGCCGCTCGCTCTACTAGATCGCCGGTGGCCTGTTCGATGCGCTTGGCGCGATGTCGGTCCTGAGGCCGCCGACCACGCGGACCCGCGGAGCAGCGGTCGAGCGCTCGGTTATCGGCGATACGCTTCTCGAGCCCAGCGGCGCGCGCGCCGTGGGTTTCACGGCCGGGTCAGAGCTTAATTCCGGGCTCCGCCATCCCGTTTCGGATCAAGGCCGGAACGCGCCACCCCGAAGCGTTGCGCCCGTGCTCCTGATGGCTATGCGATGGGGGGCGTGGGCCTCGTCGCTTGGTGGAGCGCGAGCGTGACCACACGGCGGCTGAGCCGGCTGATAGCCCTTAGTCGCTGCCAATCGCCGCTCGGACAGCGACTAACGGTGCCGCAGGTAGGCGCGCAACCTCCCCGGCTCCGAGCGATCCAGAGGTCGCGCTAACCGCCGAGGCCACCGAAAATCGCGAACGGGTTTGACGGCCGCGTCTCGAGCAATGCGCCGAGCGTCCCTTCGACGGTGATCTTGGTGCCGGCAGGCGCGTCGGCGCGCACGCGCTCGGCGAGCGCCTGGGCGCCGTCCTCATCGACAGCGCCGATCAACAGGTACTTCCAGCGACGAACGGTCGGCACGCCGTCGGCGCGCAGCTTGTCGGCAAGCTCGGCGGCCGCCTCGTTCGAGGGGCATGCCACACGCACCTCGTAGTCGGGATATCCCTGCTCGACGGCCTCCCCGCGCTCTCGGTCGAGCAACTCGCTGCGCTCCGCCGCCCGTTCGAGATCGCTGTCGGGCAGCGGCTGGTCGGGGTCCTCCCACTCCTCCGCGACCGGGTGCCAGCGGCGTAGCTCGGACTCGAGCTGCCAGCCGTGGCGCTGGGCCAGCGACAGCACCAGCTCCTGCGCGCGCTGCGCCTGCTCGCGTGTGTCGGCATAGCAGAACACCTCCCCGGCGTCGCGCGAGACGACCACCCGCTCCTTGAACGCTTCGTGCAGTTGGTGCTCGAGCTGCGACGCCTTCAGCTGCTCGGTCAGCTGGTGGGCGATGCCCGACTCGCGCACGTCGATCCGCAGCCGCCAGTCGTCACTCATCTTCTCAGCGTATTCGAACCGGTGGCTTGCTAGCCGCGCGAGGTAGGCCGATCGACGAGCTCATGCTCGCCCGTCACCGACGCGAGCGTGGCAATCACCTCGTCGGCCAGCTTGGCACCGTCATTGGCGCGCTCCGGCGTCGCCTTTACGCGGACGACCACGTCATCGCCATCGAGCTCCTCGAGCACGACGCTGGCCGAGGACCGCGTCGGGGTGGCGATCTGGTCGTCCAGCAGCGCCTGCACCTGGCTCAGGCGTACCCCCGATCCGAGCCGAACCTTGACGTCCACGGGATCGGGCTCCCGGATCGGTACGACCGCCGCCGCGAGCACGACGTTGTTGGGGATCATGATGTTGTCCTCGCCGCGCGCGAGCGTGATGTAGAGCAAGCCCAACGACCTGACCACGCCCTCGACGCTGCCGCCGACGGCGCCGGCCTGCAGCCGGACTAGTTCGCCGACGCGGAATGGGCGCGCGGTCAGCAGCACCATGCCCGCGAACAGGTTGCCGAGTGTCTGCTGGGCGGCGAGGCCGAGGACAATCGCGGTGAACGCGCTCCCGGCCACGATCGTGGTCGCCTGGACCGATGCGACGCGCAGCGCGATCAGCAGCGTGATCGCGATCGTCGCGAAGCGAATCAGGAACCCGACCGTGCCGGCGGTGGCCGGGTCCATGCGGCGGAAGATCGTTGGCCCGGCAGCGCGACCGAACGCCCGCGCGACACCCCAGCCGAGCGCCAGCAGCAGCAGCACGGTGGCGATCTGGATCAGGGTGTTGAACTGGTGTAGCTGGGACTTGGTGAGGAGCTTGCTGCGGTTCCCATACGCGACGCGGACCGCGATCATCAGCGGGAGCAGGATCACGGCGTCGCGCCGCGCTCGCCGGACCACGCGCATGTTGGTGTTCACGCTTAGCCCGACGGCCTCCCAGGCCTCGCTGCGGGTCTCGAACATCCGGTCGAGATGGAGATCTCGCTGCGTCCTGATGCGATTGAGCATCCCCTGGCCCCAGTCGCCTGAATCATCGTCACTCATCGTCTTAGGTACCACCTGTTCGGCGTCAGGGTTTTACCAGGTCGGCGCGAGACTTTCGTGCGGTTGGCCGAAGATGCGGTCAAAACAGCCTCCGTTGGTCGGATTGGCCGGCGGGCTGCGGTCGGCGCTCGGGCTCAGTTTGTCGCGAGCGGCCACGGATCCTGCGGTCCGGTTCGAGATCCGGCCCGTCCACGAGCCGCGCGAGCCGGCGCCGTTCCTCGACCGGCATGTATGCACCGCGGCGGTATAGCGCTTGGTAGCGCGAGACAAGATCCGGTCGATGCAATTTTAGCCATTCGAGGAACAGCCCCTTGACGTCGCCGCGCAGATGCAGCGCGATCCCGATCACGTACGCGGCCCCGGCCTCTGACGCCAGCTCCAGGATCCGCGCCACCTGCTCGGGCGCGTCGTTGACGCCTGGCATCAACGGCGCCACCAGCACGCCGGTTTTGATGCCGGCGCGCGTCAGCTCCGCCACCGCCTCCAACCGCGCCCGCGGATTCGGCGTGTGCGGCTCGGTCGTCCGCCATGCGCGCTCGTCGAGCGTCGGCACCGACAGCGCGGCGCCGAACTCCGTGCGCTGCGCGATCTCCCGCATCAGCGGCAGGTCGCGCAGCAACAGCGGCGACTTCGTCAGCACCGAGCATGGGTTTGCGGCGTCCCGCAGCGCCTCCCAGATTCCCGGCATCAGCTTGTAGCGGCCCTCCGCCCACTGGTAGGGGTCCGTGTTCGTGCCGAGTGCCACGTGCTCACGCTTCCACGAGGGACGGGCAAGCTCGGCCCGCAGCAACTCGGGGGCGTTGACCTTGACCACGATCTCGCGCTCGAAGTCGCGCCCCGCATCGAAGTCGAGGTAGGTGTGGGTCGGGCGCGCAAAGCAGTTATGGCTGATGATCCCGTTGGCGACGAAGTCGCCCGTCCCAGTGGTGATGTCGCAGAGCAAGAAAGCGCGTCCGAGCGGCTCGATCTCGACCACCCCCAGCTCGGCGCCGGCATCGACCGGCAGCCCCTCGATCGAGCCTGGCTGCGTGACGACCGGATCTGTCAGGTGCACGAAGCGCAGCTGCCCGGCGATGCCGCCGCCGATGCGCACGCCGATCGGAGCTCGGCTCGGCGCCGGCTCGAAGCCGAGGCGCCGGGCGCAGCGCTCGATCCAAGCCATCGCCACAGCGTCGGGGCTCGCGATCCGAAGGCCGCCGGCGTCCCACGACCCGCTCGCGTCAAAGCCGCCGGCAAGGAACCCTCGACACCACTCGAGGCTCGGGCGCATCGGCCATTCCTCGTAGTCGCGATCGCCGGCGGCGACGGCTACCCGCTCGCGGGTTGCAGCGGTTCGCTGCAGCTCCGCGCCGCAGCGCCGCCAGCCGCCGGCACGCGCATTGGTGCCTCGGTCGAGATCGCTGCCCAGCCCCGCGATCGCAAGCACGTAGCCGCGACGGTAATCGACGGTCTCCCCCGCTCGGCGCACAAACGCGCCTGTTCCCGCCAGCGAGTCACCGATCGTCAGCTGCGGACGATCCGGCGAGGAGCCCGCCGGCTCGTGGACGTGCTTCCAGCCACTTTCGCTCAGCAACCGGTGCTCGGCGCTGGCGACCAGCTCCGTCCCATCCACGAGCCGGACGCGATAGGCGGGCTTCGACACGAACCACTTGTCGAGCACCTCGGTCACCACGTAGCGTCGTCGACCGCCGGCGAGCACGGTGCCGTAGACGGGCTCGCCGAGCTCGAGCTCTGCGATTGGCTTGTGGCGGCCGTCGGACAGCAGCACGGGCGTTTCAGGCGCGCTGCAGTACTGGCACGCGTGCGTGCAACCGCGATACGGGTTGACCGTCCACCGAAACGGCATCCGCGACGCTTCCGGAACCCGGTTGAGGATCGACTTCGCGCGCACCTCGTAAAAGCGCGTGGCGATCGCGCCGGGTGCCTCGAAGTGGCGTACGACGGCCTCGTCGCGGTAGCCGGGCAGCCGCGCGCGATGCTCGTCGGCGAGGCTCAGGTTGCTCCATCGCATACGAACGCATGTTCGCACGTGCGCCGGCGGAATACAACGCGCGGTCGCGGAACCCCCTGTACTAGCACTAGCCTGCCCGAGGGCCGGCGTCGCGACGCCGTCTGGCTAGCGGCCGGCCCGATCCAGCAGCGATTCGTGGCCGGCCAGCGTCTGGCTGGTCGCCGACGTGATCTGCACCCGTACAAGCTCACCGGGCGCGCCGAGGCCGGTGAAGTTGACGACCTTGTTGTGGCGCGAGCGACCGCGTATACGGGTTGGATCGGTCCGTGACGGGCCCTCGACGAGCACATCGAGCGTACGGCCGACGAACCGTTGCGCGCGGTCGCTCGCGCGCCGCTGGACCACCTCGACGAGTCGCTCCAGACGCGCCACCTTGAGCTCGTGCGGCACCTGGTCTGCGAGCGTCGCCGCTTCGGTGCCGCGTCGCGGCGAGTAGAGAAACGTGAAGGCGCCGTCATAGGCCACCTGCTCGGCGACCTCGAGCGTCTGGCGAAAGTCGTCCTCGGTCTCGCCGGGAAAGCCGACGATGATGTCCGTCGTCAAGGCACAGTCGGGAACGTGCTCGCGGATCATCGCGACGCGGTCGAGATAGCGCTCGCGGCTGTAGGTCCGGCGCATCCGCTTGAGCACCGCGCTCGAGCCTGACTGCAGCGGCAGGTGGATGTGCTCACAGAGGCTCGGCAGCTGCGCGTGCGCGCGGATCACGTCCTCACGCATGTCCTTGGGATGGGGACTGGTGTACCGGATCCGCTCGATCCCCTCGACTGCGTCGATCCGCGCGAGCAGCTGTGCGAACGTGATCCGCCGCCCGGCGGGCAGGTCCCGGCCATAGGAGTTCACGTTCTGGCCCAGCAGCGTCACCTCGCGCACGCCGTCGGCGGCGAGCCGGCTGACCTCGCGCTCGAGCTCAGCGGGATCGCGGCTGACCTCGCGCCCGCGCGTCGAGGGCACGATGCAGTACGAGCACACGCAGTTGCAACCGACGCTGATCTGCACCCAGCCTTGAAACTCGCGGGCGCGCTTGGCGGGCAGATCCCCGGTGAAGCCCTCAAACTCGAAGTAACCCTGCGCGGTGAGCGAATCACTGGTCAGAAACTCGGCCAGCTTATGTACCTGGCCGGGACCGAACGCCACGTCGACGAACGGAAACCGCGCGAACACCTCGTCCTTGACCGACTGCGCCCAGCAGCCGCCGACGCCGATGATGCGCTGCGGATCCTCCCGCTTGAGCCGCTTCGCGTCGCCGAGATGGGCGGCGAAGCGGTTGTCGGCGTTCTCACGAATCGAGCACGTGTTGAACAGGATCAGGTCCGCCTGGTCGCGATCGTCGGACTCCTCGTAGCCCAGCGACTCGAGCATCCCCTTGATCCGCTCGGAATCGTGCTCGTTCATCTGGCAGCCGAACGTCGTCACGTGGTAGCGCTTGTGCATACGTCAGCTCCTATGGTCGCAGGCCCCGCAATGATGCCGCTCGCCGGGCGATTGGGGTCCGCGTCAGTCAGACCACGGGCCGAGCCACACGGGGGCGAGGTCACGCGGGCCTGAAGCCGGGCAGCAGCAACTCGACGTTCGCCCCGCTCCCGCCCGGCCGTTCGCGTGCGCGGACCTGGCCTCCGTGCGCCTCGGCGATCGCGCGCACGATCGCGAGCCCGAGTCCCGCGCCGCCGGCCAACCGCGTCCTGGCCGGATCGGTGCGATGAAAGCGCTCGAACACGCGCTCGCGCTCGGCCGCCGGGATCCCCGGGCCGTCGTCGAGCACCGCGAAGCGCACGCGCCCGGGGCCGACCCGCTGGACCTCGAGGCGTACGAGACCGGTCCCCTCGGAGGTATGCTCGATTGCGTTGCGAGCAAGGTTGCGAATCGCCTGGGCGACCCGGTCCGGGTCGGCTCGCAGCTCGCCGTCTGGCACCGGCCCCAGCTCGAAATGGCGCTCCGCGGTCAGGCTGAGCCCGTCCCATAGCTCTGCCACGAACGAATGCAGGTCGATCGCGTCCATCTGCAGGAAATCCATCTGCTCCGCCT
>JBEKRJ010000184.1:0-7821 GCA_049518835.1 Solirubrobacteraceae bacterium | reverse complement strand
ACGCTGTTCGACACGCTGCTGGGCGAGGTGATGATCGACGGGATCTTCCACGCCGACCCGCATCCGGGCAACGTGCTGCTATTCGCCGACGGGCGTCTCGGCTTACTCGACTTCGGTTCCGTCGGGCGGATTGACGCCGGGCTCAGGGCCGCGCTGCAGCGACTGCCGCTGGCGGTCGATCGTGGCGATCCAGCGGCGCTTCACGACACCCTGCTCGAGGTCTTGCAGCGCCCCGAGGAACTCGACGAGCCGGCGCTCGAGCGGGCGCTCGGCCGATTCATGGCCCGCCACGTCGGACCTGGGATCCCGCCCGATGTCCGCATGTTCACCGACCTTTTTCGGATCGTGGCCGAACATGGCCTGTCGGTACCGCCCGAGATCGCAGGCGCGTTCCGCGCACTGGCGACAATCGAGGGCACGCTCACACAGCTCGCGCCCGGCTTCGACATCCTGAGCCAGGCCCGTCTCTTCACGACCACCTATCTCGCCGAGCAGCTGAGCCCCGCCGCGCTGCGCAAGAGTGCCACCGACGAGCTGATCTCGCTCGTGCCGATGCTGCGCCGCCTACCACGGCGCCTGGACCGGATCACCAGCTCGCTCGAGCACGGGCGTCTCGGGCTCAACATCCGGCTGCTCGCCGATCATAGCGACCGCCGCTACCTGACCGGGCTCGTGCACCAACTCGTGCTCACCTTCCTTGCCGCAACCCTCGGCGTCATGTCCGTGCTGATGCTCGGCCTGCACGGAGGCCCGCGCGTCACGCACACGATCACCCTGTACGCGTTCATCGGCTACTGCCTGCTCGTCTTCGCCGGCATCCTCGCGCTCCGCGTGCTCGTGTCCCGGCCAGCCGCAGACTGACCGAGCCGACACCGCCCGAACCGCCACCTCACAAGCGCGCCGCTCCACACACACCAGACCCACACACGTCAGCCAACCGAGCGAGGATGCAGGCCCACCGCCAACTCGATGCCCGAGCGCGCCAGGGATCGCTCAGCGAATCCTTCTCCCCGCTTTCGCGAACGAACAAGCGCTCTCGGTGCGCCCTGCCTTGCGCTCGTTGCGGGTCTCTCGCTGTCGCCGACGGCGGCCCTGCCTTTCGCCATAAGCGGGGGCCGCCGTCCCGGAGGGAGCGCCGCGCCGTTGCTGCCGGAACCCCGCGCAGCCGCAAGCGCGGACTTACGGCGCTTGGCGAGCCGCGCGCTGCTCAGCTCGCTCGCTCGCTGGCTTGCGCTCGATCATTCCGCGATCGCGGAGGTGACGGTATAACGAGCGCAGGCACGCGATCTTGCGCTGCAGCGTTGCCGGCGTTTCGCGCGCCTCAAGTTCGGTCTGTGACGGTCGATGAACCTGGGGTGCCCATCGAGATCGGAGCCTTGCCCATGGCCCAACGGCGACGCCATCCGCGCATTACAGGCACGGCGGACCTGTATGCGACGCTACGGCCTGATGAACAGCCTGCCCGCTTCGGCACCTTGATGCTCGACCTGTCCGCGAGGTTGAGCAGGTTTTGGCTGGGGCGGATGGGGGGTTGGAGATGATCAACGAGCGTCGCGGCCCGCGTGACTCCTTGCGGATCGCCGGAGCGAGGTCGCTGACGGGCGGGAGCGCTGTGTCGACGAGGCGGATCCTGGCTGAGACCGAGCATCTGTTCGCGGAGGTGTTCCGCGAGGTGGTCGATGGGATCGTTATCGCGAGCCTCGAGGATCAGACGATTCTCGAGGTCAACGAGGCGTATTGCCGGATTGTCGGCTACATCCGGGAGGAGAACGTCGGGCACACGCCGCCCGAACTCGGGATCGTCACCCAGTTCGACCTGGATGACATGCGCGCGCGCGTCATCAAGGACCGAGAATTCGCGGAGCGGGAGCTTGAGATCACCACGAAGAGCGGCGAGCGGCGCACGGTCGCGGTGACCGCTCGACTGGTGACCCTCGGTGGCGCGGAGCGGGCGCTGGTCAACGTGCGGGATGTCAGCGATCGGGTTGTGCGGGAGCGTCTGCTGGGCGTGCGGGAGGCGGAGCAGAAGGCGCTTGCCGAGCTTGGGCTGCGGGCGCTCACGCATGCGTCCCCGGCGGAGCTGATCGATCAGGCGGTGCGTGCTGTGGGCAGCGCGCTCGGCGTTGAGATCGTCGCTGTCGATGAGCTGCTCGCTGACGGAAATCTGCGGGTGCGCGCGGCTGTGGGGCTTGGGGATCTCCCGATCGGAGTGGTTAAGGGCAGCGCGGGCAAGGGCTCGCAGGCTGGGTATACGCTCTTGTCAGCGGCGGCGGTGATCAGCGCGGACCTGACGGCCGAGCGGCGCTTCACCCCGGCAGCGGTGTTGGTTGCTCACGGCGCGCGTGGCAGCGCAAGCGTCGTGATCGGAACGCCCGAGCGCCCGTGGGGTGTGCTGATCGCAGCGAGCACCCGGCCGCGGAGCTTCACCGCGGATGACAGCGTGTTCCTGGAGGGCATCGCACACGTGCTCGGGATCGCGTGGCAGCGCGAGGCGGCCGAGCATCAGCTGCGGCGGTTGGGAGCGGCCGTGGAGCAGAGCGATGACGCGATCCTCGTGATCGAGCTTGACGCGCGGATCGCGAGCTGGAACCAGGGCGCGGAGCGGCTGTACGGCTACAGGGCTGATGAGGCGATCGGCCGGGAGGTGGCGATGCTGGTGCCTGCTGAGCGGCGCGGTGAGGAGCACGAGTTGCTGGCGCGAGCGGCGCGCGGCGAGCTCGTTAGGGTCGAGACGACGCGTGTGCGCAAGGATGGCGAGCGGGTTGAGGTCGCGACCACGCTCTCGCCGATCCGCGACCCCGGTGGCGCGGTCAGCGCGGCGCTCGGGATCACGCGGGACATCACGGCGCTCAAGCGCGCCGAGCGCGAGCTGCGGCGCCTGGCGGACGCCGTCGAGCTCGGCACTGACGCGGTCGTCTCGATCGACCTGCAGGCGCGCGTTCGGCACTGGAATCCGAGCGCCGAGCGGCTGTTCGGCTACACCGCCGACGAGGCACTGGGACGCAGCCTGTACGAGCTCACGGTGTTCACCGACGAGCCACAGAGCCAGATCGAGCGGATGCTGGCAGACGAGCCCAGCTACCAGTACGAGACCCGCCGGCGGCGTAAGGACGGCACGGTCATCGACGTCCTGCTGACGATCTCGCCGTGGACCGTCGACGGGCGCGTGGTCGGCGTGACCGGGATCACGATCGACCTGACCGAACGCAAACAAGCAGAGCGCGAGCGCGAGCGGCTCGCCGCGGCGGCCGAGTTCGCCTCCGACGCGATCATCTCGACCGACCGCGATGGCGTCGTGCGCCACTGGAACGCCGGCGCGGCACGGCTATACGGCTACAGCCCAGAGGAGGCGGTCGGGCGCCCGCTTCGCGAGCTGACGGTCATTGCTGAAGAGGTCACCGCGAGCATCACCAAGGTGCTCGCCGGAGAACGGCTCCAATACGAGACCACCAGCACGCGTAAGGACGGCACCGTGATCGACGTTCTCACGACGCTCACGCCCTGGACCGTTGCTGGGGAGATCGTGGGCATCACGGGCGTATCGATCGATCTGACCGAGCGTAAGAAGCTCGAGAACAACCTCCAGTATCTCGCGGACCACGACCCCCTCACCACCCTCTACAGCCGCCGGCGGTTCACCGACGAGCTCGAGCGCCACCTGCGGCTCGCCGCGCGCGCCAAACATCCACCCGCGCTGGTTCTCTTCGACGTCGACCACCTCAAGACCGCCAACGACACCCACGGCCACGCAGCGGGCGACGCGCTCCTCAAGGCGTTCGCCGACGTGCTGCGCGCTCGCGCGAGGGCAACCGACATCGTCGCTCGCCTCGGCGGCGACGAGTTCGCCGTGATCCTGCCCGAAGCCAGCGAATCCGACGCGCTCACCGTCGCGCGCGACATCCGCGAACTCCTGCGCGCGTCCTCGGGCGCGCCGTCGGTCACCGCCAGCGCCGGGATCGTGACCCTCGCCGGTCACACCGAAATGACCGCCGATGAGATGCTCATCTGCGGCGACAGCGCGCTCTACGAGGCGAAAGAGCACGGCGGCGACCAGGCCCGCGTCTACAGCGGGCAGGCGGACGGGGCGCTCACCTGGGTCAAGCGCATCCACGCCGCGATCACCCAAGACCGGCTTGTCCTCCACAGCCAGCCGATCATCGACCTGCGCACCGGACAGGTGACCCATCATGAGCTGCTGGTCAGGATGCTCGGCGAGCGCGGCGAGCTGATCGCCCCCGACCGGTTCATCCCCACGGCCGAGCGCTTCGGCCTGATCGGCGAGATCGACCGCTGGGTCACCGACGCCGGGCTGCGTCTCGCGACCGCCGGCACCCCGGTGGCGATCAACCTGTCCGGCCACTCGATCGGCGACGAGGCGATCACCACAGCCACCCACGCCGCCGTCACCCGCGGACTAAAACCGGGCACCGTCATCTTCGAGATCACCGAGACCGCCGCGCTGGGTAACCTCGCGGCCGCCCGCGCATTCGCCGCAACGCTCGCAAACGACGGCTGCGCGGTCGCTCTGGATGACTTCGGGACCGGCTTCGGCTCCTTCACCTATCTCAAGCACATCCCAGCGCGCTACCTCAAGATCGACGTCGACTTCATCCGCGAACTCACGACCAGCGCCACCGACAAGGAAGTCGTCAAGGCCATCGTCGGGATCGCAAGCAGCCTCGGCAAGCAGACAATCGCCGAAGGCGTCGAGAACCCCGAAACGCTCGCGCTCCTTCGCGAATACGGCGTCGACTACGCCCAAGGCTTCCACATCGCCAAACCACAGCCGCTCGACAACCGATAGCCCCTCAGCGACAGAGGAGTCGCGCCGACCCGTTCCGGCCGGCACCGTGGCAGACTGTGGCTCAGCGAGCGCGCTCTTCGCGCCGCGGCGCTCAGCGCTACCCGCGGAGAACGCGACGGGTAGATCGTGGTCGCCAACGCGCGAGTAGAAGCAGTGTTTGGCTATACCCGCGACGAGCTCCCACTCGTCCCTCATCAGCTTATAGGCATCATCGTTGTCGTAGTCGGCCTCGACCGCCGTCGAGAGAGGGCCACTTCCGCTAGCCCCATTGTGGGCCAAGAGTAGGTCAGTAGACTAGCCCCTCTCGGCGGTGGTGAGGTGCCGCAAGCGGCAACAGGACGTAGCCCCATGAGGGCCTGTCTATAAGCGTCCGCAATGGTACCTCCCTGTCGTGGCATCTCCAGTTTGATGACCGAAGGAGGGTCTCAAGATGGGCAACTGTGCTGGTGTTGATTGCGCGTCTGAGCAGCACGACGTCCGGGTTTCTGACGCGGCGGGCGAGGAGCTTCTATCCGCTTCGTTCGCGCATGAGGAGGCCCGCTTGCTGGTCGTGAACGCGCAGGTCGCGCCGCAGCCACAGCAGCGAGATCATCGGAGCAGTTGAGAGACCGCTTGGCGGCGGAACTCGAAGATCCGCTCGAGGGTCCCGGCGGACGAACCCCTGGTGGGCGAGGTCCCCGACCCGGCCGAGGGGCAGCGCGTAGCGCACCCGATCGCGGACGATCGTCTGCTCGCCGATCGGCGCGAAGTCGTGCTGGTGGCGCCATAGCCGGTAGGGGCCGTGGACCTGCCGGTCGACGAACGCGCGGCCCGGCTCCCAGAGCTCAATCTCGGCGACCCAGCGCAACGGGACACGGTGGACGCGCAAGCGGTACTGAAGCAGGGTTCCCCGCCGCAGCTCGCTCGGCTCCTCACCGACCAGGGCGAAGCTCAGCCACGGCGGAGTGATCCGCTCGAGGTTGTTCGCGCGCGCGAAGAACTCGAACACCTCCGCGAGCGGGCGCGCGACCCGCTGCTCGCGCTCGAGCACGTGAAGCTTCATCGGTCGCCGAGCACGTCGTGCTGTCGCTGGCGTAGAAGTCGGTCGCCGACCGAGATCGGCACGGCAGGGCGGCTGTCGCCTGTTAGCTCGCGCAGCGTCGCCGCAAGCAGTCGCGTCGCCTGCACGCGCGAGTCCCGGAGCCTCGCCATCGCCCGCTCGCTGTAGCGCGACGCGACCGCGACCTGATCGCCGAGCGCCGCCCGCGCCCGCTCGGGATCGCGTGCCAGCGCGACCCTCTCGTCACCGCGCGCTGGCGGCGCGGCGCAGGCAGCGCTGCCGATCGTGCCCATCGCGCCGATCAGCACGACGCGCCTCGCCCGCCCAGGGTTCTCATCAGCGACTCGCAGCCGTCGGCGGTCGCGTCGCCGCCCTGTCCCGCGTCGAGAGTCGTGAGCCGGGCGCCCGTGCCCGTGGGCGCCGGGACGCGCGACGAACAGACGTCCGAGCACAGTCACGCGTTCACCAGTTCCGGGTCTTGGGCCACGGCACGGCGGAGCGCCTGGTCGAAGTCGATGGGGGCGATGTCGAACAGTCTCATTGCGGAGGGGTCGGTGACGACCGTCGGCACGGCGAGTCCTTCGATCAATGGTCTTGCTACACCGGCGTCGACTGGTGTGACGAGCCCGATCCAGAGCGAGGAGAGCCACGGGTGATCAGCGGCACCGGAATCCGTGGCCGGCGACGGATGTCTAGGACCTCTGCCATCCGGTCGAGCATCTCCCCGTAGCTGAGCACGTCGGGCCCGCCGATCTCAATCTCTGTGCCCACCGACTGCTCGACTGTCAGTGCCTCGATCAGATAGCTCAGCGTGTCATCGATCGCGATCGGCTGGGTCGCGTTCTGAAGCCAGGCTGGTGCGATCATCGCGGGGAGTCGCTGGACGAGGTATCGTAGCGTGCGGTAGGACTCGCTCTGCGGGCCGACGACCAATCCGGCGCGGAAGTAGGTCAGCGGCGGGCCCTGCTCGCGGAGCGCGAGCGCGGTCTCGTGGCGGCTGCGCAGGTGCTGGGACTGCGGGCGGTCACCGAGACCGCCGAGATAGATGATCCGCTCGATCCCCTCCGCGCGTGCCATCCCGACGAACGCGGTGGCGGCGGCGCGCTCGCTGGCGGCGAAGTCCTTCGGTCCGCCGCGGCCCATCGAGTGGATCAGGTAATACGCCACGTCGATGCCGCGCCCCGCTCCGCGCAGCGTTTCCGGACGCAGCACGTCACCCTCGTGCAGATCGAACCCCTCGCGCTCGAGCGCGCGGGCGCGAGTCGCGCCGCGGTCGCGCACCAGGCATCGTACCTCCCGTCCCGAGCTCGCCAGCCGGGCGGCGAGGCGAGCGCCGATGAATCCGGTCGCGCCGGTAACGAGCACGCGGGCGCTCATGCCGCGGTCGCGCCGGACGACTGTGTCGGCGCGAGCGAGGCGGCCAGCCGCTGCGCCTTCTGTTCCTCAAAGCCGCCTGTCTCGCGTGCCAAGATGCGGCCGGAGCGCTCGACAAGCAGGACTGCGATCGTGTCGGTGCCGGCAAGCCCGAGGTTGTCTAGGACCTTGTCGAGGTTGGTGTAGAAGGTGATCGTGCGGGCGCGGGCGGCCGCGTCTGGGTTCCCGCGCGTCATGGCACCGTCGATGAACCACCGCGCTGGGCCGTAGACGGATGAGAGCACCGGTAGCTCGTAGACGGCGACGTCGGCGCGGTTGTTCTCGAGGTCGATCAGCCACGCCAGCCACTGATCGACGAGGCGCTGCTGCTCGCGGCGGAACGCGACGACGAGGAAGTTGTGCTGGTTTGCGAGATCGCCGGGCAGCTCGTACTCCTTGCCGTCGAGCGCGCGTCCGGGTAGCCGGCTCAACGTTTGCGGCTGCGAGGGCGCGAGCGTGCGCCGCAGACCAGCTAGGGCGCGATCGCCGACGCGGTTGAACGCGAGCCCCAAGAGCGGGTCGGTGATCCTGAGCAGGCCTTTCAGCGCGAGGTCGGCGTCGTAGG
>JBEKRJ010000183.1:0-7830 GCA_049518835.1 Solirubrobacteraceae bacterium | reverse complement strand
TCCGCTCGTCTGGGCACAAGCGGTCAAGTCCCTGCCTCGACCGAGCGATGCTCAAACGGAGGGTCGATCTGATCAGAAACGCGACGCTCTGATCGCCGCCGGACGGCACGCTGCGAGTGGTGTTCGCTTGGCGTTGAGCCGAAGGAGGGCATGGATGCTCGAAGTCCTGTTTGTCGATGATGAACCCTGGTTCTGGAGGCCCTGCGCGCCCTTCTGCGCGGGCGTCGCCGCGAGTGGAACATGCGATTTGTTCGAGGCGGCAAGGACGCGTTAGACGAGCTGGCCCTTCAACCTGTGGATGCCGTGGTGTCGGACTTGCGGATGCCCGACATGGACGGCTACGCGCTGTTGTATGAGGTTTCGCGGCGGGCCGCCGACGCGATTCGGATCATCCTCTCAGGCGACGTCGGCGATATGCCTGCCGACATGGTTGACGTCGTGCAGGCTGTCCTGAGCAAGCCGTGCGACCCCGGAGCACTCGAGGACGCGATCAACCTGGCCCGCGCTTAGGGCTACCAAGCTTAGGCTCATCGCCGTCCCCAAGCGGGCCGCTTCTCGCGTGGGTGCTATGTGACGCGCTTACTGGGTCTAATGGCTGGCGGGCCGCTCGTTGTGCGAGCGGTCTGAGATCCTGATGTTGACCGTCACGGCCGGGGTGCCGGGGGAGCCGGCGGCCGCGGTCGTGATCCGGCGCGCGACCGCGTCGGCCGCTGGGCCGGTCGCGACGCGCGCAGCACGACGAACTCTTCGTCACCGATGCGGGCGGCGAAATCGCCGGCACGGGATGTTTCGCTCGATCATGCGCCCGACAGCCGATGAGCGTCTGATCGCCCGGTTCGCGGCTGGTCGTTGTGGACGTGTCGCGGTGGATCATCAACCGCGTTGCGTGCGCCGACTTGTGCTCGGTGATCGCCGACAGCCGGTCGAACGCGCGGCGGTTATAGTTATACAGCGCAGTGAGCGGGTCTTCGGTCAGCCGATCGTTCGTTCGCGGCTGCGTGGCGCGCTGACTCGCGCGCCGCGGCGGCGACGGCCCCGCAAAACCCGGCGGCGCTCGCCGGCCGGGATCGGGGCGGTGAGCGAGCCGGCGGATAGCGGTGCGACCGCGGCCCGCGCGATCGTGCTGCGAGCCGACCGCGAGACGAGTAGCTGTTGGACCACAGCGAGCGGCTGATCGCGATGCTCGACAACGGCAGCGCACAGCCCTTGGCCGACTGTATGCGAGACTGCACGGCCGCCGATCATCACCCGTGGAGCGTGCTTGAACTTGATCACCTCCTCGATCTCGCAGATGCTCGTCGGCAGGTTGTGCGACATCGTGACGGTCAGCCCGAGAACCTCGGGCCGGTGCACGCGACACGCTTCGCGAAGCGCCGTGAGCAGCACGTCAGCTCCGAGATAGACAACGTCCGTGGCGCAACGCCTGAAGGACGCAAGTAGCCGACTCCCGGGCGAGGCCGTCACTGGCGCGACGGCGGTCGCAGGCCCACGCGACGCCAACGTTGGTGTTCAAGCTCGGGAAGATGGCCGCTCAGCGATCAAAGATCGCGCCTCGCGATAACGGCACAGGTGAGCGTTGGGCACCCGGCCGCCCCCCGACCCGCAATTTTCACCCTGATTCAGGCGCGAGCGACAACCTGAGGTTCACTCGCGCGATAACCAATTCGTCTGTCTAGTTGGCCACAGCGGGTCGATAACCAGACTAACCCGGGCCGCCGGTCGGCCGGGCGGCGTCGTGGCTGGGATCAGCGTCGCCGTTGCCGGACAGCGCTCATGTCCGCGACTGATAAGGAGTCGAGGTGCAGTTCTTTAGAGATTTGTCGGTGCGGGCGAAGCTGTTCGGCGGGTTTGGCGTCGTGCTCGCGTTGACCGCGGTGCTAGGGGTCGTGCTGATCATGCAGATCGGCAGCGTCCACAGCGGCGGGGCTTATCTGGGCAACAACGCGCTGCCGAGCGTGGAAACGGTCGCTCAGATCAGTCGTGACGCGGTTGATTTCAGGCGCGCGCAGCTGCGCTACGTGCTCGAGACAGACCCGCAGTTGAAGGCCGCGCAGAAGACCGCGTGGGCGACCGACGACACCGCCATTCAGTCGTTGCTGACCAAGTACGAGTCGATGTTCAGCAACGCGCTCGATCGTCAGTTGTGGCAGGCGGCGAGCAGGCAGTGGGCGGCCTACAAGCAGCAGACCGCCGGGCTTGAGGCGGTGGCAGCCGGCCGGTCTTCTGCTGGCGCGGTGTTGGCGCTGATTCACGCCAGCGACCCGGCGTACACGGCGCTGACGCAGACGCTGAGCACTTGGATGAACGACAACGTCACGTGGGCCGACGAGACGCTGAAGAGCAACGACTCAACCTACAACACCGCAATCACGCTGGCGATCGCGCAGCTGGCGCTGGCGATCGCGATCGGGATCGCGATCGCGTGGTTGGTCTCGAGCTCGATCAAGCGCGGCGTGGACGTCGTCCTTGACCGGTTGCGCTCGCTGCGCGATCGGTGCGCGGCGAATTTGAAGGCGGGGATCGAGGCGCTAGCGAAGGGTGACCTGACCGTCGCGGTGCAGGCGGTGACCGAGCCGATCGAGAATCCGTCCAGGGACGAGATCGGGCAGGTCGCGGACGCAGTCAACGGGGTTCGCGAGCGGTTCGCCGCCGGGATCGAGGCGTATAACCAGACGCGGGCGAACCTCAACGATCTAGTCGGCGAGGTGTCTGGTTCGGCTGGGCAGGTGTCGGCGGCATCGCAGGAGATGGCGGCGACGTCTGAACAGTCGGGCCGCGCGACGGGTGAGATCGCCAACGCGGTCGGCGGGATCGCGGCGGGGGCCGAGCGCCAGGTACAAGCCGTCGGGCAGGCCAAGCTCGCGGCCGAAGAGGTCGGCCGGGCGGTCAGCGAGTCCGCGCAGAACGCCCAGCAGACCGCCGAGGTCGCCCACCAGGCGCGTGAGGTCGCCCAGCAGGGTGTCGGCGCGGCCGAGCACGCGACCGCGGCGATGAGCTCGGTCCGCGACTCCTCGCTGACAGTTTCGGACGCGATCGGTGAGCTGGCGGGCAAGTCTGAGCAGATCGGCGAGATCGTGGCGACGATCACCGCGATCGCCGAGCAGACCAATCTGCTCGCCCTCAACGCCGCGATCGAGGCCGCACGGGCGGGCGAGCAGGGACGCGGGTTCGCGGTCGTCGCCGAGGAGGTCAGAAAGCTCGCCGAGGACTCCCAGCACGCCGCCCAGGAGATCTCCGGCTTGATCGCGGCGATCCAGACCGAAACCAGCCACGCCGTACAGGTCGTCGAGGACGGCGCGAAACGCACCCGAGAGGGCGCGACTGTCGTGGAGCAGACCCGCGAGGCGTTCATACAGATCGGCAGCTCGGTTGATGACATGACCGCGCGGATCGAGCAGATCGCCGCCACCTCGCAGCAGATCGCCGCGAGCGCGCAGAGCATGCACGAAAGCATCGCCGAGGTCGCCGCGGTCGCGGAGGAGTCCTCCGCCGCGACCGAGCAGGTGTCCGCCTCGACCGAAGAGACGTCCGCGTCGGCGGAGCAGATCTCGGCGTCCGCACACGAGCTCTCCGCCAACGCCGAGCAGCTCAACCGGCTGATGGCACAGTTCAAGCTCAACACTTGAAACCCAGCGTCCCCCGGAGGGCTGAGGGCGCTCGCATCCTCGAGGCGAGCGGCACCCGGTCTTGTCAGCGACCAGCAGCAGTCTCATGTCAGATCAAACAAATCCGCGTCAGCTTGTCGTGTTCACCCTCTTCGGCGAGCAGTCCGCGGTGGCGAGCGGGCAGGTAATCGAGATCATCAGCTACAAGCAGCCCCGGTCGGCCGCGTCGAGCGACTCGTCGATCCGCGGCGTGTTGAACTTGTGCGGGCAGCTCGTCCGCGTCTACGGCCTCACCGCGCGGCGCGGCGTCAGCTGCGAACCCCGCGCTGGTCGACGCGATCGCGAAGCTCGGCGACCGGCTGGTGGTGCTCCTGGCCGCGAGCACGATCTCCTGCGATCCGCCGAGACGTTCGTCTAAGAGCCGATGCGTGTTCCTGACCTCGATAGCGCGCGGCCCCAAGCGACCGCTACCGCGAGCGTCGTAGAGCAGATCGCGGATGGCGTCCGGTCGATCGCAGACACCGCCGACGCCGATAGATCCGCGTTCGCCGAGCTCGCCGCAGCCGCGCGTTCGCTCGCCGGTCAGGCGCGGACCGCCGCCGACGCGATCGGCCTCTGCCTGGCACTGGCAAGCAGCCGCGGCGATGCACGCGCGAGCGCTCCGTCGCGATCCCCGAGTATGACCTCGCGGCGAGGTGGACGGTGACGCTCAAGAACACGCTCGATGCGGCCGTAGCGATCTGCTCATATGTGTGTAGCGAGCTTGCGGACCGCGTCGCGGTGGCCGAGGAACACCTGCCCACGGCGGCATCGGCTGACGGCCCGCGTCTCAGCTCGGCGATCCTCGCCGGGCACGCACGCGCGCTCACCTACAGCACCTCGAGCAGGGAGGTGATCTAGAGCGATGCCCGGCGGCGCGAATCACGACTTGCCAGCGTCCGTGCCGGCGGATCGGGGGTTGCGGCGGGAGCTGGCGCTTTTGCGGGGGCTGTTTGAGGCGGCGGTGCTCGCGATCGTGGTCGTCGACGGGGCGGGCGAGATCGTGCTGGTCAACGCCGCGGCGCAGGCGCTGTTTGGCTACCGCCGCGACGAGCTTGTCGGCGAGCAGGTGGAGATCCTGCTGCCCGAGCGGTTGCGCGACAGCCATGCCGGGCTGCGTGAACGGTTCACCGCGGGAGCGTTCACTCGGCACATGGGTATCGGGCTTGATCTGGTCGCTTGTCGCAAGGACGGGGTCGAGTTGCCGGTAGAGATCGGCCTGAGCGGCCTCCAGACCGATGACGGGGTGTTGGTCTCGGCGGCGATCTGCGACATCAGTGAGCGCAAGCAGACCCAGGCGCAGATCGCTGCGCTGGCGGCGATCGTCGATTCCTGCGATGACGCGATGATCGCCAAGACGCTCGACGGGACGATCACGAGCTGGAACCCGGCCGCTGACCGGATCTACGGCTACAGCGCCGCGGAGGCCGTCGGCCAGGAGATTCGGATGCTCTGCCCGACGCGAGAGCAGGAGGATGAGGTCGCGCGGATCCTGGCTCGGGTCGCGTCGGGGGAGCGAATCGACCATTTCGAGACGGTGCGACGGCGCAAGGATGGTTCGGTGATCGACGTGTCGGTCACGATCTCGCCAATCCACGATTCGCACGGCAACGTCGCCGGGGCGTCGACCGTCGCGCGGGACGTCACCGAGCGAAAGCGAGCCGCCGATGCGCTGACGGAGGCCGAGGACCGGTTTCGTGGCGCGTTTGAGCAAGCGCCAATCGGGATCGTTATGCTCGACCGGCGGCTGCGGGTGCTGCGCGTCAACGATGCGCTGTGCAGGCTGCTCGGCCGCGACGCCGAACAGATGGTGGGTCGATCGATCCTGGAGTTCACGCATCCCGACGACGTCGCGCCCAGTCGGGCCTGGAACGACGCGCGATCCGGCGGGAATGTGCGGCCGCCGCTGGTCAAGCGTTACGTGCGCCCGGACGGGTCGATCGTCGAGGTGCAGGTGTCGACCGCGCTCGTCGAGCCGCGCGACTCCGAGCCCTACTTCTTCTCCCAGATCCAAGACGTGACCGACCGGCGCCGTGCCGAGCGCCAGAAGGCGGTGATCGCCGATCTCGGCCGCCGCGCGCTGGCGTGCGACGACGTGGTGGCGCTGATGGACGAGGCGGTCCGCAGCGTCCGCGAGACGCTTGCGACGACGGTCTGCATCGTCGCGCGTTGCTCGGCCGACGGCGCGGTGCGGCTCATCGCAGCGGACGGCGAGTCGCTCGATTGGACGATCGGTCCGGGGTACCCCACCCAGACCGCGTACACGCTGCGGGTCGGCGAGCCGGTAGTGAGCGACGATCTGCTGAGCGAGACGAGGTTTTCGGCGCCGCCCGCCGTGCTGGAGCGCGGGATGCGTCGCAGCGTGAGCGTGCCCGTTCCCGACCGCTCGGGATCTCGCCATGTGATCCTCGCTCACGTGCCGGCCGGGCTGCGCCGGTTCACCGACGACGACGTTCGCTTCGTCGAGGCCGTCGCGCACGTGATCGCGGGCGCGCTTGACCGCGCGGCGGCCGAGGACGAGCTGCGCCGCCGCGCGCTGGAGGATCCCCTGACCGGGCTCGCGAACCGAGCGCTGCTCAAAAGCCAGCTCGAGGCCGAGCTTCGCCACGCCCGTCGGCTGCACAACCGCGTCTGCGTGCTGGTGCTCGACCTGGACCGCTTCAAGCTCGTCAACGACACGCTGGGCCACGGCGCCGGCGACGCGCTGCTGCGCAAGGTCGCGGCACGGCTTGCCGGCTGCGTGCGCGAAGAGGATCTCGTCGCACGCCCGGGCGGAGACGAGTTCACGGTCGTCGCGACCCGGACCGCGACCGACCATGCGATCGCCGAAGTCGCCCAACGCCTGCTCGACGCTGTGATCGACCCGTTCGAGCTCGACGGCCGCGAGGTGTTCATCACCGCCAGCGTCGGCGTTGCGGTCAGCGACCACGGCGCCGAGACCCCGGAGGAGTTGCTGCGCGACGCCGACGCCGCGATGTACCGCGCCAAACAGCAAGGCGGCGGGCGGTTTGAGATCTTCGACGTCACGCTGCGCCACCACCTAGTCCAGCGGATGGCGATCGAGACAGACCTGCGCCACGCCGTCGAGCGCCGCGAGCTCGAGCTGTACTACCAGCCGCTGATCGACCTCACCGACGAGCGCGTCGTCGGGTTCGAGGCGCTGCTGCGCTGGCGCCACCCCGACCGCGGGATGATCGCGCCCGACCAGTTCATCCAGGTCGCCGAGGAGACCCGCCTGATCGTCCCGATCGGCAGCTGGGTACTGCACGCCGTCTGCGCACAACTCGCGCAATGGCCCGAACAGATCCATGTCGCGGCCAACCTCTCCGCACTGCAAATCACCCCCGAGCTGACACTCGAAGTCGGGCGCCAGCTCGCGCAGCATCGCGTCGCGCCCGACCGCCTCGTGCTCGAGATCACCGAAAGCCTCGTCCTGGACCCCGCCACCAAGCCGATCGTGACCAGCCTCCGCGCGCTCGGAATCAAGCTCGCGCTCGACGACTTCGGCACCGGCTACTCGTCGCTGGGCAGCCTCCAGCGATTCCCCCTCGACCTCCTCAAGCTCGACCGCACACTGATCACCTCCCTCGACGAGCCCAAGGGAGTCGCGGTCGTCCGCGCGGCGATTGAACTCGGAAACGCGCTTGGGGTCGACGTGATCGCCGAAGGGATCGAAACCCCAACACAGCTCGCGACGCTACGCAAGCTCAAATGCCCACTCGGACAAGGCTACCTATTCGCAAGGCCCTTACCCCTCGCCGAGGCGCAACAGCTGATCAACAGACCCGACCAGCCCCCCACGGCGGGTCCTCGCCGAGGCGACCTCGTGACCGGCCGGCTGGCGGCGGCGTTCGGCGAGGCGCTGCGCGCTGGTGACCCTCATGCGGCGGTGGGCGTCGTGGACGATGCGCTGGGCTCGGGCTTGTCGGCGGTCGAGATCCAGTCGCGGGTGATCGCCCCAGCGATGTGGGGGATCGGCGAGCTGTGGCAGCTTGGAAAGCTGACGGTCGCCGAGGAACACCTCGCGACGGCAGTCAGCCACCACGTCCTCGCGCGCCTTTACCCCGGGTTGCTCGCGCACACGCAGCGCCGGAGCGACACGGTGCTGGTCGCGGCGGTGCACGGCGAGCATCACGTGCTGGGATTGCGGATGGTCGCAGACGTGTTCGAGGGCGCCGGGTATGAC
>JBEKRJ010000182.1:0-7887 GCA_049518835.1 Solirubrobacteraceae bacterium | reverse complement strand
CCCCACCACCCCCGGCCTTACGCGCTGATCGTGAAGCTACAGCCGCGGGCTTCGAGCTCGGCGAACATCGCGTCGGGGTCGATGCACCGCTCCGGCGGGCGCGCGCCGGTCGCCGACAGCTCGCCGCGGGCCAGCAGCCGGACGGCCGCTGCGGCCGGGGCGGCGGTCGACACGACCGAGCCGCCGAGGCCGAAGTGCGGCCGGGTGACGGCCCGCACGGTGACCGCCGCGCCGTCGCGCGCCGTCACCCTGACCAGGTGCACCGAGACGGTCTCGGGCGACGGCGCCACCGCGTCCCGCGCGGCGTCGGCGACGGCCTGCGCCGATGCCCCGGTCAGCTGCTCGAGCCCGGCCAGCAGCGCCGGCGCGAGCGACAGCCGGAAGCTGGCGGCGGCGCAGCCAAAGCTCTCGGGGAACGTCGCCAGCTCGGAGTGCAGCGTGTAGATCGTCTGCGCGCGGCCGACCGGCTCGCCGAAGTCCAGCTCGCCGCCGTCGGTCAGCGGCTCGATCTCGACCGGCTCCCCGCGCTCGATCACGACCGGCGCGAGCGTCAGCTCGTCGAGCAGCGTCTGCAGCGCATACGGCGGGTGCAGGCGGCCGTCGTCGCCGGCCGCCAGCGGGTCGCGACCCGCCGCGGCGACCTCGATCGTGTCGATCTCGACCTCGTCGCCGAGCGCGCGCACCGCCTTGAGCGCCATCAGGTTCGTCTTGCCGGGGCTCGAGCCGATTCCCAGCAGCGCCAGCAGGCCGGCGCGCTCGAGCTCATCGCCGAGCTGCAGCTGGCGGCTCGTCATCCAGTACAGCCCGCCGAGGTCCAGGTAGTGGCAGCCCGCCGCGAGGCAGGCCTGCATCGCGTCGAGGTTGACGCGATAGGAGGCCGTGTTGACGAGCACGTCGACCTCGTTCAGCTGCTGCGCGAGCGCGCCGGTCGCGCGCGCGTCGACTCGCCGCGCGACCGCATCGGCGCCGCCGTGGCGCTCGGCTACGCGCTGCGCCCGAGCGCCGTCGAGGTCGAGCAGCAGCATGCCGGCAACCTCGGCCGTCGAGGCGGCCAGGTCGTGCACGATCGCGGGCGCGATCGTGCCGCCGGCACCGAGCACAGCGACTCTCAGCTGGGGCATCGCGCCCCGACCGTACCGTTGCCCGGCAGCCGTTGGCCTTAGACATCGGGTACAAAGCGCGCCCATCACTTCGGCCATCGGACCCTTGCGTTCTGTCCAACATCGCCTGAGAATCGGCGGCTCAGCGGCCCCGCGGGCGGATACCTTGCGACGCCGCGATCCGGACAACCACGAGCAGTAAGAGGGGTCGCCTTGGAAAGCGCGACGTTTGCACAGCCGGCCGCCGAGATCGGGGTCGCCGACAAAGGATTGAAGAAGAACGCGATCTCGTTTGTGTCAAACATCGTGATCGGCGTCGCGTCGACCGCACCGGCGTACAGCCTCGCGGCGACGCTCGGCTACATCGCGCTCGTGCCGGGGCTGGGCGTCCATTCACCGGCGGTGATGCTCGTCGCGTTCCCGCCGATGGCGTTCATCGCCGCGGCCTACTACTACATGAACCGCGCCGATCCCGACTGCGGCACGACGTTCGCATGGATGACGAGATCGATGGGCCCGTGGCTCGGCTGGCAGGGCGGCTGGGCGATCGTCGTCGCCGACGTGCTCGTGATGCCCAGCCTCGCCTCGGTCGCCGGCCAGTACACGTTCTCGCTGCTTGGCAACTCGAGCCCCACCAACCTCGACGTGACGATCGTCGGGATCGTGTGGATCGTGTTGATGACGCTGATCTGCTACGTCGGCATCGAGCTGTCCGCCCGGACCCAGCAGGCCCTGCTCGGGCTCGAGTTCTTCACGCTGATCCTGTTCGCGGTGGTCGCGCTGATCAAGGTCTACGCCAGCCACCCCGCGCACTCGATCGAGCCGACGCTGTCCTGGTTTAACCCGTTCGACGTCTCGAGCCTCAACGCGCTGGACGGCGGCATCCTGCTGGCGGTGTTCGTCTACTGGGGCTGGGACTCGGGCGTCAGCGTCAACGAGGAGACCGAGGACTCGAGCACCGCGCCTGGGCGCGCCGCGATCATCTCGACGTTCATCCTCGTCGGCATCTACCTGCTGGTCACGACCGCGGCGCAGGCCTACGGCGGCGTCGGCAGCCTGATGAACCACCCCACCGACGTGCTCTCGCCGCTGGGCAAGGGCGTGTTCGGATCGCCGCTTGACAAGCTGCTGATCATCTGCGTGCTGACCTCGGCGTCGGCATCGACGCAGACGACGATCCTGCCGACCGCGCGCACGACGCTGTCGATGGCGCGCTGGAAGGCGATCCCGAAGCAGTTCGGCATGATCCATCCGCGCTTCCTGAGCCCAGGCTTCTCGACGATCTGGATGGGGGTCGTGTCGACCGCGGTGTACGTGTTCCTGTCGGCCACCAGCGTGAACCTGATCGGCGACGCGTTCACCTCACTGGCGTTGACGATCGCCTTCTACTACGGCTTCACCGGGCTGGCGTGCATCGTCTACTACCGCCGCCACCTGTTCGACAGCTTTAAGAACTTCCTCTACATCGGCGTGCTGCCGTTCCTCGGCTTCGCACTGCTGATGTTCGTGCTCGTCAAGGCCGTCGTCGACTACTCCAAGCCGCATGCGGGCTACGCCAAGCCGTTCCTGGGGATCGGCTCCCCGATCGTGATCGCGCTCGTGATGATCATCCTCGGACTCGTGTTCATGTTGATTCAGCGGCTGACGATGCCGGAGTACTTCAAGCGCAAGCTCGAGGTCGTCGATCCGGCGATCCTTGCCCACGCGCCGGCCGGGCACAGCTCATGAGCAGCGGCGTGATCGTCGGTTACGACGGCTCGGACTGCGCCAAGGCGGCGCTGCGCACGGCCGCCGGCGTCGCCAAGGCCTACGGAGACAAGCTGATCGTCGCGTTCGGCTACGAGCTCTCGCCGGTCGCCGGCGAGCTGCACGACTACCACCTCGCGCTGCGCGAGCTCGCGACCAAGCGCGTCGCCGAGGCGACCAAGCTCGCGGTCGGCGAGGGCGCCGACGTCGAGGGCGCGGTGGTCGAGAAGCAGGCCGCGCACGGGCTGGCCGAGCTGGCGGTCGCGCGCGACGCGCGGCTGATCGTCGTCGGCACCCGCGGCGAGAGCCCGCTGCGGGGAGCGCTGCTGGGGTCCACCGCGCACAAGCTGCTGCACCTCGCCGACCGCCCGGTGCTGGTCGTCCCGGCCCCAGACGGCCACTGACTCGGCGCCAGCCGGGTGCGCCGACGCGGGCGCTACGCTCGGCAACGTCGAATGAGCATCCCCCAACATGTTGCCGCTGAGCCGCTTGAGCACAGCGAGCTGCCCGGCCCGTTCGCGGTCGGCGTCTATGCCGCGCAGCTCAAGCAACGGCTGCTCGCATTCGCGCGCGTGCAGCTGACCGGCGAGGTGTGGGGCTTTCGCGCCGCTCGGGCCCGGGTCTACTTCGAGCTGCGCGATGCCCGCGGTGCGCTGCCGTGCTCGATGTGGCTGTCGGACTTCGAGCGCCTCGACGTCGCGCTCGTCGACGGCATGCGGATCGTGGTCGGCGGCGGCTGTGACTACTACCCCGGCAGCGCCACGTCCTCGCCGTCGTTTCACTTCGCGGTCACCGAGCTGCGCATCGCCGGCGAGGGCGACCTGCTGGTCGCGCTGCAGCGCCTGCGTCGCCGCCTGCACGCCGACGGCCTGTTCGAGCTCCAGAAGCGCCTCCCGCGCCCGCCCCTGCCGCGCACGATCGGCGTCGTCACGGGCGAGCGGGGCAAGGCGCGCGACGACGTAGTCGCGGGGTTGCGCCGGCGCGGCTGGGGCGGGCGGCTGGTGTGGGCGTTCGCGCCGGTCCAGGATCGCCACGCCGCGCCCCGGATCGCCGCCGCGCTGCGCGAGCTCGCGGCGATCGAAGAGGTCGAGGTCGTGATCGTCGCGCGCGGTGGCGGCTCGCTCGCGGACCTGTTTGCGTTCTGCGACGAGGCGCTGTGCCGGACCGTCGCGTTGCTGCGCGTGCCGGTGGTCTCCTCCGTCGGCCACCACACCGACCGGACGCTGATCGACGACGTCGCGGCCGTCTGCTGCTCGACGCCGACCCACGCCGCCGAGGCGGCTGTGCCGGTCGACTGCCACGCTGCCCGCGCGCAGCTTGCGGGCCACGCGCGACGCTTGCACGGCCACGCACGGCGGGCGATCGTGCTCCGTGCGCGCGCGCTCGCGGCGCTGTCGCGCGCGCCGGCACAGCACGTCGCCCGCCACCGGCGCCACCTGCATCAGCTTCTGCGCGAGCTGCGGGCCAGCGCCCGGCGCGGATGCGAGCGGGGCCTGGCGCAGGCCGGCGTGCACGCCGTGGCGCTGGCTCGCGGCCGCGAGCGTGCCGTCGGCCCGGACACCGCGCGGCGGCGGTCAGAGCTCGACCGCCTGACGCTGGCGCTCGCCGCTCACGATCCGCAGCGGACGCTCGCGCGCGGCTACGCGCTGGTCGCCGACCGCGGCGGCGAGCCGCTCGCGAGTGCCGCCGCGGCACGCGCGGCCCGGGCGTTCGATGTCCGCTTTCACGACGGCGCGGTCGCCGCTGTGAGCGACGACCGCGAGGGCGTGAACATATGAGCTTGCCGCAGCCCAGCTACGAAGCCGCGGTCGCGCGCATCGAGCAGATCATCAAGCGCCTGGACTCCGGCGAGGCCGGCCTGCGCGAGACGCTCGAGCTCGTCAAGGAGGGCCGCGAGCTGGTCGAATACTGCGCCGGCGAGCTCGAGGCCGTCAGCCGCGGGTTGGAGGAGCTGCGACTCGAGGAGCTGGTAGCGCGACTGGACGCGCCGGGAGCGGCGCGGTGAGCACCTTCGACCGCCTCTCCAACCTGCCGCTCGAGGTCGACGGCTACGCGCTCGAGGGCCTCGTCGCCAACGTATCGAGCGGCTTCGAGCGGCTCACGACCGTCGTGCGCCTGCGCGGCGGCGGCCTCGAGGGAGTCGGCGAGGACGTCGTCTACCAGGGCGCCGACCAGCAGGCGCTGCAGGCAGCCGGGCCCGTGCTGGCGCTCGCCGGACGTTACGCGCTGGGGGAGTTCTGCCAGCTGATCGACGGGCTGGACCTGTTCTCGGTCGCGCCCGAATGGGAGGTCTCGCGGCTGTACCGGCGCTGGACGTTCCACAGCGCCGCGCTGGACCTGGCGCTCGCTCAGGCCGGCAAGCCCTTGCACGAGGTGCTCGCGCGCGAGTGCCGGCCGATGCAGTTCGTCGTTTCGCTGCGACTCGGCGAGCCGCCGTCGCTGGACCCGGTGGCGGCGCGACTGCGCTCATATCCGACGCTGCACTTCAAGCTCGACCCGACGAGCTCCTGGACGCCGCAGCTGATCGCCGAGTTGGTCGCAACCGGCGCGGTCGAGTCCGTCGACTTCAAGAGCCTGTACCGCGGGACGATCGTCGATCAGCCCCCGGACCCGGCCCTGTACGCGCGCGTCGTGCGCGCGTTTCCAGACGCGTGGCTCGAGGATCCCGACGTCGTCTCACCACCGACCGCTGCCGTGCTCGCCGGCGCGCACGACCGGATCACGTGGGACGCTCCGATCCACTCGATCCACGACATCGAGGCGCTACCGTTCGCACCGCGGATGGTGAACATCAAGCCGTCACGAATCGGCGGGCTGCACAAGCTGTGCGCGACCTACGACTACTGCGCGGAGCGCGGGATCGGCGCCTACGGCGGCGGTCAGTTCGAGCTCGGACCGGGGCGCGGTCAGGCGCAGTACCTCGCGTCGCTGTTTCATCCCGACGCGCCCAACGACCTCGCGCCGGTCGGCTACAACGAAAACGACCCCCCGCCGGGGCTGCCCCGGAGCCCGCTGGCGCCCGCCCCGAGCCGGGTCGGCTTCCGTTGGGTGGCCGCATGAGCGCCGGCGCGCTGGCGGGCACGGTGGCGCTGGTGACCGGCGCTTCGAGCGGGATCGGCGAGGCGACCGCCTCGGCCTTGTCTGAGCAGGGCGCCGCCGTCGCGATCGTCGCTCGCCGCGCGGAGCGCCTGCAGGCGCTCTCGGCGCGCATCGAGGAGCGCGGCGGCACGGCGCTGGCGATCACCGCCGACGTCGGCGCCCAGCCGGAGGCGCAAGCGGCCGTGCAGCGCACCGTCGCCGAGCTCGGGCGGCTCGACATCCTGATCAACAACGCCGGCGTGATGCTGCTCGGCCCCGCGGTCGGCGCGCCGCTCGCCGACTGGCAGCGGATGCTCAACGTCAATGTCGCGGGCCTGTTGTGGTGCGCGCATGCGGCGCTGCCGCACCTGCTCGGCGCGGCGCAGGACGGTCCCCGGCGCGCGGCCGACATGGTCAACGTCAGCTCGGTCGCGGGCCGGACGACCCGGCCGGGCAGCAACGTCTACAACCTGACCAAGCACGGGGTCGGCGCGTTCAGCGAGTCCTTGCGCCAGGAGGTGACCGGCCGCCGCGTGCGGATCTCAGTTGTCGAGCCGGGGGCGGTCGACACCGAGTTGCGCAGCCACAACCGTCCCGAGATCCAGGCGCAGATGGATCAGCGGTTCGCCAAGATCGAGCTTCTGCGGGCTGCTGACATCGCCGACGCGATCGTCTACATCGTCACGCGCCCGTGGTATGTGTCGATCAACGAGCTGCTGGTGCGCCCGACCGAGCAGGCCGATTAGCCCCCGCTCCAGCGCTGCTCGGAGGCACGTAATCGAACTATTATCGGTCGTGCACGGCAACCCGGGGGGAGAGTGGCCGGCCCAGGTATGTCAACTCAAGGAGAACCTGTGCAAGAACGACTCGGAATCGCCGGCGCCGGCACGATCGCGTGCGGACTGGCGACGGCGGCGGCGCGGAACGGCGAGGTGCTCCTGTGGGCACGGTCCGAGGAGTCCGCACAGCGCGCCCGCGCAACCGTTGCCAAGACCTTGGCGAAGGCCGCCGATGGGCCCCACGATCCCGACCGGGTGCAGATCGTAACCGACCTCGATGCGCTGTCGGAGGCGACCTTCCTGGTCGAGGCGATCATCGAGCACCACGGCCAGAAGGCCGCGATGCTGACCGACCTCGGCGAGCTCTCGCACCACACAGGGTCCGGCGCGGTGCTCGCCACCACCACCTCCTCGCTTTCGATCGCCGAGCTGGCGCGGGCAAGCGGTCACCCGGAGCGATTCGTCGGCCTGCATGTGTTCAACCCCGTCCCGCGGATGGAGCTGATCGAGTTGGTGTTCCCGCCCGAGGCCGACGAGCCGACTCGGGCGCGCGCATGGGCGCTGTGCGAAGCGCTCGACAAGCGGCCCGTCGAGGTGCCGGACATCCCCGGGTTCGTCGTCAACCGGCTGCTGTTCCCGTATCTGTTCAACGCGGTGGTGCTGATGTCGGAGACCGGGATCGCGGCCAAGGATGTCGACGAGTGCATGAAGATGGGCGCCGGCATGCCGATGGGGCCGCTTGCGCTGCTGGACTACGTCGGGCTCGACGTCGCCCAGGCGATCGGGATCGCACTGCACATCGACGTGCCGGAGAGGCTCTCGCGGCTGGTCCTCGACGGCGCGCTGGGACGCAAGTCAGGGCGCGGCTTCTACGCCTACGACCGATGACTTGCGCTCCTGCGAGGAACTATTTAGGGCTCGTTCATCTCCGCGCCCCATCCTTGCGGGCGCGACGTACCTCATAGCAGCACCTCCTCCCCAGAAGCACAGAGCCGGCCCGTCCCCAGCGGGCCGGCTCTCTTTTTGCCGGCGGGCGGGGCGAGGGCGGGCCTGACCGCGGCCGGGCCCCGCGCGGTGCGCAGTAAGCGTGGGCCCTAAGTGCGAAGCGTGGGCCCTAAGTGCGAAGCGTGGGCCCTAAGTGCGAAGCCGGCCCGAGTGGGCCGGCTTCATCTCTCCTCTCAACC
>JBEKRJ010000181.1:0-7891 GCA_049518835.1 Solirubrobacteraceae bacterium | reverse complement strand
GAGGCCTCCGCGGCGGCGTCACCGGCGCCGTCTACGGCGGCGCCGGTGGCAGCCCAAGACCCCCGAAGCTGAGAAGGGGCCCGTACCTAGACCCCGACGAGCTCGCGCTCGCGGGCTCGCGCCGGCGGGTGCGGGCCGGAGGCGCGGAACTCGAACTCGCGTGCGCACGTCTCGAGGCCGTCTGCCAGCAACCGCCGTTGGCGCTCTGTGAGGTCGCCGAGCGCCTTCGTCTCGCTGATGCGGTGGCGCTGGAGGAACTTCCGACACCGCGTGCTCCCCCAGCGTTTCTGGCTTGCCAGCAGCTCGCCCACAGCCCAGCTGCGCGCCTCGAGGGGTGGCACGAGGATGACCCTTGCCACGGGCACGCGTCCTGCTGCGATCCGGCGCTTGAGCTCCGCACGTGCAAGCCGCACCTCGTTGGCTCGCTCGAGCGCACGCATCCGCTGCGGCTCGGGGGTCATCGTCGCGATTTGCGTCATGGGGTGGTTCTCTCCCTGCTGTCGGTCCGCCAAGGCGGAGGTCGTTTGCCCAATACCGAGCGCGCGACGCCGTTCGGCGTCGCGTCGTCCGGGCACTGCAAGTTCCAAGTAGAGGTGGCCGAATCCGTTCGTTGTCGCCCCCTGCTGCGCCCAATCACGGTCCCCGCCATGATCTTGCGCCGCGCGGCCGACCGCCGTTCGACGATGCGCAGAACCTACGACACCCGCTGGATCACAGCAACGTCACATCCGCAGACGGTGCGCTCAGAGCGTGTTTTTTCTGTGGTTTTCGCCTTGTGCGGGAATGGACAAGTCTGCAGACGTTTGCAGCGACGTGACCACTTGCACAGTTTGTGCAGGAATGGACAAGATTGGCGAGGATTGCGGCGGCGCGTTCGTTTACGGGGCGCTCGGCAGCGGGCCGTGCTCGCCCTCGAACGCGCGCTTTGCGTCCGCGAATGCGGCGAGCGCGCGGTCGAGCGTGGCGCGGTCGTGGCTGGCCATCACGCTGGTGCGCAGCAGCGCGCCCGACGGCGGCACGCCCGGGTGGATCACGGCGTTGACGTACACGCCTGCCTCGTACAGCGCCTTCCACAGGAACACGGCCTTCCAGTCGTCGCCGATCACCAGCGACACGACCGGCGTCGTGACCTCGCTGCCGTCCGGCATCCGGCTGCGCGCCACGACCCAGAAGCCCAGCTCGGCGAGGCCGTCGCGCAGGTAGCGGGCGTTGTCCAGGACCTTGGCGAACAGCTCGCGCCCTTCCTCGGAGCGGCAGATCCGGACCGCCGCCAGCGTCGCGCCGACCGCGGCGGGCACGCCCGACGCGGTGAACATGAACGGCCGCGAGGAGATCCGCAGGAACTCGATCACATCCGCCGGGCCGGCGATCACGCCGCCGCACGACGCCAGCGACTTCGAGAACGTCGCCATCCGCAAGTCGACGCGATCCTCGACGCCCAACAGCTCGCACGTGCCCGCGCCGCGCGCGCCGAGCACCCCGAGCGCGTGCGCCTCGTCGACCATCAGCCGGGCGCCGAACCGCGCGCACAGCTCCGCGATCTGCGCCAGCGGCGCGATGTCGCCCTCCATCGAGAAGACGCCGTCGACCACGACCAGGATGCCGCCGCCGTCGCCCACGGCGCGGTCGAGCGTCCGCTCCAGGCGGTCGATCCGGTTGTGGCGAAACGCGCGCAGCTTCGCGCGCGACAGGATGCAGCCGTCGAGGATCGAAGCGTGATCGCCCGAGTCGGCGACGACCGTGTCGCCCGGCGCGAGGATCGTGCCGAGCGCGCCGAGGTTGGCCTGATGGCCGGTCGTGAACACGAGCGCGGCCTCGGTCTCCAGCCACTCGGCCAGCTCGCGCTCGAGCTCGAGGTGCAGGTCGGTCGTGCCGTTGAGAAACCGCGAGCCGGTGATCCCGGTGCCGTAGCGGTGCAGCGCCGCGACCGCGCCCTGCTTGACGCGCTCGTCGCCCGTCAGCCCGAGATAGTTGTTGGAGCCGAGCATGATCCGCTGCTCGCCCTCCATCTCGACGACCGGGAGCGTCGGCCCCTCGAGCACGCGGAAGTACGGCAGCGCGTCGAGCTCGCGCGCGAGCTTGAGCTGCGGCAACCGCTCGTGCTCACGAGCCTTGGCGAAGACGTCGATCGTGGGGGGCATCTTGGTTGGCGGCGGCGCTCGAAGGCGCGGGTGGAGCTGCCGGGGCCGCCGTATCGTACGGCTTGCCGGGCGCGATCCGCCTCGCGACCGGGCCGCCCGAGGCGTTAGCATCCACCGCGTGATGACCGACGAGGCGCTCGACGGACCGGTCGAGCTCGAGCCCGAGGCGGAGGCCGTCGACGGCCTGCCGGTGCTGGCGAGAGTGCACGCGATCGATCGCGTGCCGGCGACGCTGCCCGCGGTCCAGGCAGCGGCCGCGGCAGCGACCGGGTTCATCGCGGGCGCGGCGACGATCGCGCTCGTCAGGCGCCACAGCGCGCGCAAGCTCGCGCGCTCGCAACGGATCGTGTCGCGCCGGATGGGCGAGATGCTGCCGATCGTCTCCAGCCGCACGTTCCTGGTCGACGTGCACCTGCTGGCCAAGCGCGGCGAGTGACAGCCGCGAGCGCCGGCGTCGCGGTGCGGGTGCAGGTGCGCCCGCGGTGGCCGTTCGAGCTGCCGACGCGCCTGGGCCGCGACGGGCTGGCGCGTGTCCGCGGCGGGGTGATCGAGCGCCTGCTGCACGCGGGCGAGCAGCCCGTGCTCGTGCGCGTCGCGGCGCCGGCCCGCGACCGGGTGCTGTTCGCCGCGCAGGCGCAGGACGAGGCGGCCGCGCAGTGGGGGGTGGCGCGGATGCGCGTCGCGCTTGGCGTCGACGAGGACCTTGCGCCGTTCTACGAGCGCTTCCGGTTCGATCCGCTGATCGGCGCGGCGGTGCGCGCGGACCCGCTGCTGCGGATCACCGGCCGGCCCGAGCCGTTCGAGGCGCTCGTGCTGGCGATCTGCGAGCAGCTGATCGACTATCAGCGGGCGGCGGCGATCCAGCGTCGGATCGTGGCGCTGCTCGGGCGCCGGTGCGAGCGCAGCGGGATGCGCGACGCCCCGACCGCGGCGGTGCTCGCCGGCCAGGCGCCGGCGCTGCTGGAGTCGCTCGGCCTGTCGGCGGGCCGCTCGGTCGCGCTCGTGCGCGCCGCGCGCGAGGTCGCCACGGGGCGCGTCGACCTCTACGACCGCGAGCACGAGCGCGGCTGGCGGCGCCTGCAGGCGATCCGCGGGATCGGCAGCTGGACGGTCCAGATGCTCGCGCTGACCGGCCAGCGGCGACTCGATCAGCTGCCCGCCGGCGACCTCGCGTATCTGAAGCTCGTGGGCTGGCTGCGCACCGGCGACGCTCACGCGCGCGCGAGCGAGGAGGACGTGAGCGAGTTCTTCGCGCCCTACGCGCCGTGGGCCGGGCTGGCGGGAGTGCACGCGCTGCACGCGGTCACCGCCGGCACCGGGCGGCGGCTGACAGCGCGCTGAGGCTCATTACTTGGGTGGGGCTCTGCCCCGCAGCCCGCGCGGGTGGCGCCGTGTATCGCCGGTGGCGCCCGGACTGCCCGGCGATACAGTGCGCGACCCGCGCCCGGCCCGCGGGGCAGAGCCCCACACCAAGCCCTTATCGCACCGCCGGGGTCCTGATCCCCTGCAGCAGGTGGCGGATCATCGTCGCGGTCTCTTCGCGTGCGAGCGCCTGGTCGTCGGCGCTGGCGACCAGCATCGCCGCCTCCTGCAGGGCGCCGAGCAGCACCTGGGCGAGCGCGTCCGGCGGGTGGGGCTGGATCTCGCCGGCGTCGATCGCGCGGCGCAGCGCCCGCTCGACCAGCTTGTACTCGGCGTCGATCGCCCGCCACACGTCCCAGCCCAGCACCGCGGGCCCGTCGACGAGCATGATCCGCCGCACCTCCTGCGTCGCGCACGCGTCCAGGAACGCGTCGATCCCGGCGACCAGCGACTGCCACGGATCGTCGCGCCGGGCCGCGCGCGCGATCCGCCGCGTCGTCTCGGCGCTGAGCTGCACGAGCACCGCCTGGAACAGCTCCTGCTTGCCGCCGCGGAAATGGTGATCTAGCGCGCCGCGGGTGACGCCCGCCTGCTGCACGATCTCCTCGGTGCCGACGGCGCCGTAGCCGCGCTGCCCGAACAGCCGCCGCGCGGTCGCGATCAGGACTTCAGTGGTGGCCTGCTCGGCTGTCAACGGCTCAGACGCCGCCGCCGGCGAGCACCTCGTCGGTGGATGCTTCGACGTATGCGGTCGGATTGGAGATCAGGCGATGGGACAGCATCCACTGGCCGTAGGCGTTCCACTGGTTGGGGTCCTGATAGCCCCACGGCTGCGACGGGTCCGACGGGAAGAACGCGGGCAGCGTCGCGCGAACGCTCGCGAGCTGGAACTTCTGGTCCAGTCCCGGGTTGAGGCGGACGAGGTTTGCGACGGCCGTCGCCGGGTCGCGCCGGACCGCCTCGTAGCCGCGGGCCAGCGCCTGCACGAACCGGCGCACGATGTCCATGTGACGGTCGAGCATCTCCGCGCGCACGACCAGCACGAGCTCGTCGTAGGGCGGCACGCCGACCGCGTTCATGCGGATCACGTTCGGGTGCTTGTGCAGCATCTGCAGCTGGATCGCCTCGTAGTTCCAGTATGCGCCGAGCGTCGCGTCGACGCGCCCGGAGAGCATCGCACCGACGAGGTTGTCACCGACGTTGATCTCCTTGACCGAGCTCGCCGGCACGCCCGCGTGCGCCAGGATCGTCGTCAGGTAGGCGTGCTGGTAGGCGATCCCCGCGTCGCCGACGCGCTTGCCGCGCAGCTGGGCCGCTGAGGTGATGTGCTTGGAGCCGAGCGAGACGATCGAGGTCAGCGGCTGTTCGACGATCGCGGCGACCGACACCAGCGGCTCGCCCTGGTCGCGCGCGAGCATCACCTCAGGCTCGTAGGAGATCGCGAAGTCGACCTTGCCGGCCGCCAGCAGGTTCAGCGGGCTGGCGGGATCGGACGGGACCTGCACGTGGACGTCGAGCCCCGCCTGCGTGAAGTCGTTGCCTGCCAGCGCCTGATAGATGCCGACGTGGTCGGCGTTCGGGAACCAGTCGAGCATCAGCGTGACGTTCTGCTCGCTTGCGGCCGAGGGCGTGAGCACGTCCGTCTTCTCGCCGCAGCCGGCCAGCAGGATGCAGCCGAGCAGTAGCGTCCAAATCCGTTTCATCGTTCTCCTCGGGATTCATAGGCCCATGGCAGCGCGAGGCGCTCGGCGAGCGTCAGCGCCCCGAACAGGGCGATTGCGAACGTCGACAGGATCACCACGGCCGCATACGCACGCGCGGTCAGGATCTGGGCGATCGACTGTTGATACAGATAGCCCAGGCCGGCGCTCGAGCCGGCCATCTCGGCCAGGTAGGCGCCGATCACGGCGACCACGACCGCGATCTTGGCGCCCGTCAGGACGCCCGGCAGCGCGGACGGCAGCTCGACATGGCGGAAGGTGCAAAGGCGCGACGCGTCGTAGGTCCGCATCAGCTTGAGCAGCTCGGGGTCCACGGCCGCGAGGCCCGCCAGCGTCGTGACGACGATCGGAAAGAACGAGACGAGCCCGATCACGACCAGCTTCGCCCTGATCCCGAAGCCGAGCCACAGCACGAGCACGGGCGCGATCATCGGGATCGGGATCGCCGGCGAGGCGACCAGCAGCGGGTACACGGCGCGGCGCAGGGTCGGCGAGAAATGGATCGCGATCGCGGACGCAAGCCCCGCGGCCGCCGCCACGACGATGCCGAGCAGCACCTCCTCGGCGGTCACGAGGAAGTTGGACCACAGCAGCGCGCGGTCGCTGTACAGCGCGCTTGCGACCGCATGCGGCGCCGGCAGGATCAGCGGCTGGGCGCCGCCGAGGTCGACGTAGCACTCCCACAAGCCGATCAGCGCCGCCAGCAGCGCCAGCGCGCGCCACGCGAACCGCAGCTGCCCCGGCCACCGGACCGCCGCCGGCATCACGCGCTCACCCCCAACGCCTCGAGCGCACGCTCGCGCAGCGCGACGACGGCGGCGTCGGTGCGCCGCCGCGGGCGCGGCAGCTCGATCTCGAGCTCGGCGACGACCCGCCCCGGTCGCGGCGAGATCACGACCACGCGATCGGCGAGTACGACCGCCTCCTCGACGTCGTGGGTGACGAGCACGACCGTCCGCCGCTCGGACTCGAGCACATGCGCGAGCCACCCCTGCATCTCCGCGCGCGTGATCGCGTCAAGAGACGCGAACGGCTCGTCGAGCGCGAGCACCGGCTTGCCCGCCAGCAGCGAGCGCAAAAACGACACGCGCTGGCGCATCCCGCCCGACAGCTGCGCCGGACGCGCGTGCTGGAACTCGCCCAGCCCGAAGCGCTCTAGCCACGGCGCGGCGGCCGCGCGGGCCCGCGCCTTGGACATCCCGCGGGCACGCAGCGCCAGGCAGGCGTTGTCAAGCGCGCTGCACCACGGCAGCAGCACGTCGCGCTGGGGCATCAGCGCGGCCGGCGCCGTCTCGATCGCGCCCTCATCGGGCGTCTGCAGCCCGCAGATCAACTCGAGCAGGGTCGTCTTTCCACAGCCGCTGGGGCCGACCAGCGCGACGATCTCGCCGTCGGCGGCCCGGAGCGAGATCCCCGCAAGCGCGCGGACCTCACCGCGCTTGGTCTGGAAGGTGCGGCTCACTCCCCGGACCAGGACCCCGTCGCGGCCGGCGACCTCGCGAGGCTCGTGCTCGGGAGCCTCGATTGTCATTGCGCTTGTCGCTCCCTTCGCGGGCATTACCCCACAGGTTCGAAGGGTCAGCGCCGGGTCTGTAGTAGGGCGCTATCTCAGCCGGCTTGCCCGCCAGCCCCCCTGAGTTGTGAAAACGTGCCTGACGATGGTAGCGCGCTATTTGACCTTGGCCGCGATCGCACGGGCGAGGAAGCTCTGGCCGGCGTGGAGCGTGACCGTCTTGCGGGTGACGAAGTCGGCGACCACCACCGTGCCGCGCTGCACGGACGTGAGCGTGCCGTTGCAGCGGTCGCTGGTCGTCCACGCAGTGCCGCGGGTGGTCGCGGCGCTGTAGCGCCCGCGGGTGGCGAAGCGGCCGCTGCGGTCCGACGCGCGCAGCGTCTGCAGGATCTTGCTCGACAGCGACGCGGCCTGGGCGGTCGGGTCATCGGCTGCCTTACGGACCTTGCAGGTGGCGTAGGTGGGCGCGCCGGGGAACGCTCCCTCCAGCAGCGACAGCGTGGTCAGGCCCTTGGTGATCCGGGTCCGCGCCTGGCTGATGCCAAACAGCGCGCCGCCGAACGTTCCCATCTGTATCTTGCCGCGCTGCCCGGTCGCGGCGATCACCTGCAGCGTCCCCTGGCGGGCGTCGACCTCGGTGCCCGCCGGCAGCTGGCGCGGCTCGGTGAGCGGAATGAAGCCCTGCCCCTTGGCCTGCGCGTCGGGCGCGCCGTGAGACGGGAGCTTGATCAACACCAGCCCCGAGACCCGCTTGGCGTTGAACGTCTTGCCGAGCACCGGCGGCGGCGGCGCGGGGGCCTCCTTGGTCGTGAAGGTCTGATTGGGGCCGGTGGCGATGCCGGCGCTGTTGGACGCCACCAGCCGCACGTCGTAGACCGCGTTGGGAACGAGGTTGCCAACGTGCGCCGAGATCGGGTGCGCGGAGAAGTCAGAGCCCACCGGCTGGGCGGGCGTGCTCAGGTCATACACGACCGGCGAGCCGGGCTGGCCGCTGTAGCGCGGGTCGAGCCCGTACTCGAAGTGCGCCGTGGTCGCCAGCCCGTCGGGGTCGACGCTGCCGCTGAACGCCGCGGCGCTGCTGCTGAGCACCGACGGCTTGCCGGCGCTCAGCGCCGGCACCGACGACGGTATCGCGGTATAGCTGAACCGGTCGC
>JBEKRJ010000180.1:0-7894 GCA_049518835.1 Solirubrobacteraceae bacterium | reverse complement strand
AAGCCGGGTTGTTGCCCGCGTTTGCAAGCGTCGATCAGGCGGTTGCCGTGCGCCACCAGGACAGGCTGTTGGGGGCGATCACGATCGTCAAGCCGCCGGGCGAGCCGATCAGCTCGACCGAGGAGAAACTGCTCAACGACCTGGCGTCGCAAGCCGGCTTGGTGTTGCGAAACGTCGCCCTCACCGCTGAGCTGGTCACGCGGCTGGAAGAGCTGACGGCGTCGCGCCAGCGCGTGATCGTCGCTCAGGACGAGGCCCGGCGGCGCCTGGAGCGCAACCTGCACGACGGAGCCCAGCAGCACCTCGTGTCGCTACGGATCCGCCTCAACCTCGCTGCCCGACTGGCGTCTGACAACCCACGGCTGCACGACGTGCTCGAGTCGCTCCAGGCTCAGGCCGAGGAGGCCCTCGACGGCTTGCGCGAGCTGGCCCACGGCATCTACCCGCCGCTGCTGGCAGAGCAGGGCCTCGGAGCGGCGCTTCGCAGCCAGACGCGAAGGCTGATGTTGCCCGTCGAGGTCCAGGCAGATGCCGTGCCCCGCTACCCGCAGGACGTCGAGGCGGCGGTCTACTTCTGCTGCCTAGAGGCGCTGCAGAACGTGGTCAAGTACGCCCGCGCGGAGCTCGCGACGGTGAGGATCGTCGAGGACCGCGGACAGCTGCGATTCTGCGTCCGCGACGACGGCGAAGGCTTCGACCTGGCCTCGAGCCCGACGGGCTCCGGTCTGCAGAACATGAGCGACCGCCTCGCCGCACTCGGTGGCACGCTGGAGGTGCGGTCGGAGCCGGGCGAGGGCACGACGATTATCGGCACTGTGCCCGGCACGGGCCCGCGGTCGGACTCGATGATCACAAGCATCGGCCACGCGACGCCGGCGTTGATCCGGTAGGTGACCACGTTGCGCGACCGGATCTCCGTCTTTCTCGCCGATGACAACCTGATCGCTCGCGAGGGCGTGCGTGCGCTGCTCCAGCTCGAGGACGATATCGACATCGTCGGCGTTGCTGCTGACTTCGACGGGTTGGTGAAGGGGGCTGAGAGGGCGGCGCCGCAGGTCGTGGTCACTGACATCAGGATGCCGCCAAGCTTCCAGCGAGAGGGAATCGACGCCGCCAAGGAGGTGCGCAAGCGCCATCCTGGGACCGGGATCGTGATCCTCTCGCAGTACGACGATCCGGAGTACGCCGTATCGCTGTTGAGTGAGGGCGCGGCCGGCTATGCGTATCTCCTCAAGGATCGAGTGGCGGAAGGTGATCAGCTGGCGAGGGCGATTCGCGAAGTGACGACCGGCGGCTCGGTGTTGGATCCGAAGGTCGTGCGAGCACTGGTCGAGCCGGTCAGCTCGGATGAGGTGCTCGATTGGGCGGAGGAGAGGCTGCTGGTGCAAGTGGCAGAGGGGCGGACGATCAAGACGCTTGCCGCGAGTGAGCGAACGACGCCGGAGGCGATTGCCGCGTCGGTCGACCAGCTGTTCATCAAGCTCGCTCGCGGCGCAAGTCAGGGCCGTGACGACGCGCTGCGGCGATTGAAGATGCTGCATCAGGCGATCGTCGATCGCGAGGAGCAGGGTCGGCAACTCAGTCGGTTGCTTCCCGCGGGCCTGGCGGACGAGGTCATCAGCCGAGGGCGCCGGCCGGGCGAGACCGAGACGCGCGTGGTGACGGTCTTGATGTCCGACGTACGGGGCTATTCGGCGATCGCCGAAACGGCTGATCCGAGCTCGTTGGCGCGCCAGCTGAGCGACCATCGGGCGCAGATGAGCGATGCGATCAGGCGCCACCACGGAGCGGTGATGCAGTTCGTCGGTGATGCAGTGATGGGCGTGTTCGGCGCGCCGGTGCCGCTCGAGGACCACGCCGACAGGGCGCTGAGGGCGGCCGTCGATATGCATGCTGCGCAGCGGGAGCTCAATCGCAGCTGGGGGGGGATTGGCTTGCCCGCGTTTCAGATCGGAATCGGCATCTGCACCGGAGAGGTCGCGGCCGCGCTGCTGGGCTCCGAGGAGCGGCTGGAGTACTCGGTCGTCGGCGACAGCGTCAATCTCGCCCAGCGGCTGCAGGAGTGGGCCGCGGGTGGCGAGACCGTGGTCAACGACTCGACGTACCGCTCGCTGGGCAACTTGCCGGGCGTCGAGCGGCTCGCGCCGGGGAGAGTCAAGGGACGCCAGTCGGCGGTCTTTGCCTACCGCGTGCCGGCGTTCTCGGCCGATGCCGACGCCACGCGCCAGATCAGGGTGATGATCGTCGACGACCAGCAGGTGTTTCGGCTCGCCGCGCGGGAAGTGATCGACTGCATCGCGGGCTTCGAGGTCGTGGGGGAGGCCGACAGCGGTGAGCGCGGCGTGCAGCTGGCCACCAGGCTCGGGCCTGACTTGGTTTTGATGGATTTGAAGATGCCGGGCATCGACGGCTTTGAAGCCACGCGTCGGATCTTGCAAGATGGGCGGGGACCGGTCGTGATCCTCGTGATGTCGACCGAGGAGGCAGGCGACTACGGCCCGCAAGCGATCGCTTGCGGCGCCTCGGCGTTCATCCCGAAGTCCCAGCTCACGCCGGAGGGGTTGGCGCAGGCTTGGACGGCTGCGTGCTCCGCACTGACCTGAGGTTGAGCCGCCGCGGGCCGTTAGCCCTGTAAAGCTTAGTTATTTAGTTACGTTCCGCGAGGATTTCACGTTGCCGGTGGACGCCGACGGGCGTCTTCAGCAGGCGTGTTGACGCGATGTTATCCACTATCCACGCGTGGTGGCGTAATCACCGGGTTGACTTTCGCGCGGAGCGTCTGAAAGAGTGATGCGATGGCTTTCGCCCAAGATATTCTCCAGGAACGCCCGTGACCAGGCAGGTGGCTGGCATCGTTGCCCGTGGATCACGCGGTCGCGCCGACGGCACGCGACACCGCGGTCGGTACGCATTGGGCCTGGGCGTTGTCGTGGCAGCGGTCATGCTCGCTGCAAGCTCGGGGATTGGGCTGGCCGCGCGCGGTTCGCGCTCGCACTGCGCGACTCACTTCCCGAAGCTGATCAACGATGGGTTCCCACAGCCGCCGATGCTGTTCAGCCGCAACGGCGTGTTGAACGTGACGCTGCGCGCGGCTCCCAGCACGATGCGGCTCAATGGCCAGACCGTCAACACGATGGCCTACAACGGCACGATTCCCGGACCGACGCTCGTTGCGTGCCCCGGCGATCACGTGATCGTCCATCTCGATAACGGCCTGTCCCTGCCCACGAACCTGCATGTGCATGGCCTGCATGTCAGTCCGCAGGGCGATGGCGACAACGTGTTCGTGCGCATCGACCCCAACAAGAGTCATACCTACAGCTACGAGATTCCGCTCGACCAGCAGTCGGGAGCGTTCTGGTACCACCCGCACTGGCACCCGGACGTGTTCCAGGAGCTGAGCCAGGGGCTCGCCGGCGCGATCGTGATCGAAGGCGGGCTTGACAACCTGATGAGCAACATCCCGCAGCGTCTGATCATGATTCAAGGCGACAAGCCCGGCGGCCAGGGCCTCCCGCCCGGCCAAGGCTGCCATCTGCCAGGGTTCGGGCTGCCGCAGCCCCCGGGGTGCCCGCCGTCAGGGCCAGGACCGCAGTTGATCCCCACGAGCCAGCTCTATGGCCCGGGCCCGATCCTCGTCAACGGGGTCGTGAACCCGACGCTGAAGATCGCACCCGGACAGGTCCAGCGCTGGCGAATCTTCAACGCGACGGGCGGCAGCTTCCTCGATCTCAACCTTGACAACCAGAACCTGTACGTGCTCGCCCAGGACGGGCAGACGCTGCATTGGACGCGCCCCACCAAGGATCTATTGATCGGTCCGGGCTCGCGTCGCGAGGTGCTGGTCCGCGGCGGGGCGCCGGGCCGCTACGCGTTCAGCACGCTGCCATTCAAGGTCTGCTCGCGCTCGTGTCAGGACCCGATCGGCGGGATCCCCAACAACGGCACGGTCGCTCCCAAGACAACGGTCCTGACCGTCGTCTCCAGCGGGCGCCGGGTCAACGACCGCATGCCGAGCAGTTCACTTGGCGGCAACGGGCTGCCGGATCTCCGCAAGGCCCACGTCGACGTGCGGCGGACGATCGTGTTCGCGCGCATGCCCAATCCGTTCGGGCTGCCCACGTTTCCGCTGAACGGGATGCTGTTCGACCCCAACCGCGTCGACATCACGATGCAACTCAACTCCGTCGAGCAATGGACGCTGGAGAACCCGACGACGTCGGTGGACGAGGAGTGGCACAACTTCCACATCCATCAGAACCCGTTCCAGGTGGTCAGCATCAACGGCGTGCCCGTCAACTTCATCGACTACCAGGACACGGTCAATCTCCCGCCCGGGGCGAAGGTCGTGATCCGGATGCGCCCGATCGACTTCACCGGGAAGTTCGTCTTCCACTGCCACCTCACGTTCCACGAGGATCAGGGAATGATGGGCGTCGTGCAAGTCGTTCGGCATCTGACCGCCGCGCAGTCGCTTGCAAGCGTTGATTACATCGACGGAATGATTGCGATCAGCTCCTCGGCGTATGGATCCTCGCAGGCGCCACCGGCGCCCAGCCTGCGAACCTTGTACCTGCTCTGTCATCTGGGAAGCCTGCAATTGCAAGGTGACTCGGACTGGTTGAACTCGCTGGCTCCCAGCTCGGTTACCCGACTGTGACGTCGATCCGTACGTCCTGTCGCTCGTCGAGCAGCAACTCGAGTGCGGCGAGCACCTGGTGGTCCAGCCGCTGCGGCGCCTCGGCACGCATGATCGCCAGCGCCCGCTCGCGACCAAACGCGGGCCGGTAGGGGCGATCAGAGGTGAGCGCGTCGTACGTGTCGGCAACCGCAAGCACTCGCATCGGCATCGTCAGCTCGGGGGCGGTCAGTCCGCGGGGGTAGCCACGGCCGTCGAGGCGCTCGTGATGCGCGCTTGCAAGTGACGCAAGCTCGCTGAAACCGGGGACACGCTCGAGAATGCGCTCGGTCAGCACCGGGTGCTCCCTGACCTTGGCGTACTCGGCATCGGTGAGCCGGCCAGGTTTGTCAAGGATGCGGTTGGAGATCGAGAGCTTGCCGATGTCGTGCAACCTCGCCGCGCGGCCGAGCTTGCGCAGCGATGCGCAGTCGAAGCCCAGCCGGGCGCCGATTCCAGTCGCGATCGCGCTGACACGGTCGCAGTGCCAGTCGGTCCACGGCGACTTGGCATCGACCACCTCGGCAAAGGCCTCGGCGATCTGATCCAGGCGCCGATCGTCGGCAGTCAGAATCCGATCGGGCGGTGCCAAGGCCGACAAGTCGGGGTCGCGCAGCGACGCCCAGAAGCTAGCCTCGTCGGTGAACGTCGCGAGCACGTCGACGAGCGCCGGGTCAAACCACGTGCCGCGTCGTCTCGTCGCCATCCGGCGGGCGGCGGCGACCCCGTCGCTGTTGTGAAACACCTCGACGGTCTGCGCCAGACACATGATCCGCGCCGGGAGTGGGATCTGGAAGCTGCGCAGCCCACGCGGCTGCCCGTGGCCGTCCCAGTGCTCGTCGAGGGCCCGAATTGCCTCGGCGGTGGCGTCGGAGAAGCCCAGCTTGCGCGCGATTCCGGCGCCCCGGTCGCAGCGCGCCTGCATCAGTGAGCGAGTCACCTCGCCTTCGCGGCGGATCGCTAGCAGCCGCCGCACGCGAGCGAGCAGCGTGCCGCCCGGCGCCACGGTCTGCAGCGACCACACGAACGCCGGCAGGGGCCGGGCCCAGTCGACGCGCTTCGACGTCCGCTTGGCCACGTGATCATCGGCGCCGAACAGCGCCGCCATGTGCGCCGAGTTCGCCGAGCAGCCGGCGTCCTTGAGCAGCAGTGCGCAGAACAGATCCGACCGCGCCGGCGGGGAAAGCCCCACCTCGTCCGCGATGCGCATGCCGATCAAGCACGAGCGCACCGCGTGTCCCGGAGGCTCGCCCTCGGTCATATCGAGCACAAACGACAACGCGCCGATCAGCTCGGACAAGGCAATCCCGGCGCCGGCCGCAACCACCGAAGCAGTATTCCCTAACCATCTGTTCTTGTCATCGAGGTAGCAGGTGAACACGCGCGCCGCCCGACGAACGCTCGGCGCCCCGGCGGGCACGCCGCTGCCGACGCTGGATCGTGGCGAGCAGACGGTCGATGCTGTCGAGCTCTGCCAGCGTCTGGGCGATGTATTCCCGGGTGATCGCAACCGATTCGCGCATCGAGTAGCCGTAGTAGCAGACGCTCTGGTCGCCAGCCTGCTGGCGTTCGAGCACCATTTGGTCGTAGGCGAGGTCGGACGCGTGCGCGGCACGCACGTTTTGCAGCCACGCGACGGCGGCGCTGGTGACCGGCAGGCTGAATTGAGCGCGTGCGTCTGTGGGCGCCCAGCCGAGCGCGTCAAACAGCGAGAACGCGAGCACGGCCAGACCCCGTAGCTCGAGGGCCGCGTCGACGCGTCCGGCGTCGATCGCGGGGTCCAGCTCCGCCAGCCGCTCCAGCGTGCCGCGCGCGTGCTCGTGCAGCAGGTCGCGAAGCGGCCGGTCGATCGTGACCATGCAGATCTCGCTGGTGGCTCTCATTGGCGCGCTTCGGTGAAGCTACGCAGCCGCCTTCGCCTGCCGGATCGCCTAGCACCAACGTGCGGTTTTGCGTGTCCTAACGGTGCACATCCGCAATCGGCTCCGGGGCCGGGCCGCCGTCAGGTCGCGCGCAGCGCTTCGGTCGGGCTCAGCCGCGCGGCCTTGGCCGCGGGATACAGGCCGGCGAGGGCGCCGATCGCGAGCCCTGCGGCCGGCGCGGCGATCAGCGCGTAGGTGGGAACCACCATGGGCTGGTTTTGGGCGAGCGAGTAGATCCAGGTCGCGACCGCGCCGAGCAGCAGCCCGGCCACGCCGCCGAGCGCGGCGAGCAGTGCAGACTCGGCGAGGAACTGGGCGCTGATGTGGCGCTTGGTCGCACCGAGCGCGCGGCGCAGCCCGATCTCCCCGCGACGCTCTAGCACCGAGATCACCATGATATTCGCGATTCCGATCGCGCCGACGAGCAGCGCCACCGCTCCGAGGCCGAGCAGCAGCGTCGTGAACTGGCCCTTCGCGGCGGCACGCGCCTCGAGCGCGTCCGACGGCCGGCTGACGTCGACGCCGTCGGCATTCTGCGCGTCGGCGGTCGCGGGCAGCAAGTTGGCGACTTGGGTGACCTGGTTGACGTTCGCGCGGACGTAGATCTCGGACGGGTTTGGCTGCACGCTGAACAGCCGCTCGGCCACCGGCAGGCCAATGAACACGGTGCTGTCGAGGGTCGAGTCCAGCACGCAAGGCTTCATGATCCCGATCACCGTGAACCAGGTGTTACCGAGAAATAGCTGGATATGGCCATTGGCGCTCGCGATCTGCAGGGTGCTCGCGGCCTGCGCTCCGAGCACGACTGTCGGGAAGCTCTCGTTGGCGGCGTCGAGGAAGTGCCCCGACGAGAGCGTGTCGCTGACCGTCGCCAGCAGCCCGGGGGCGGCGGCGTCGACGCCAATCCCGCCAGTCTCCTCCGCGGGCACGTAGGGCGTGCGCAGGACAGTCGCGCTCGGAACCTGATAAATCGCCGCGGCGCGCTGAACGGCGGGCATGTGCAGGATCGATCCGACCGCGGTATCCGGGAGCACCTCGCTGGCGCCGAGGAACGTCTGCCCGGGTGAGACCGTCAGCAGGTTGGTCCCGAGGCTGTCGATCAGCGCCAGCAGGTTCGCCTGGCTCGAGGCCGACACGCCCACGACAGCGACCATTGCGCCGATCCCGATCGCGATCCCCAACGCCGACAACGACGCGCGCAGGCGGCGAGTGCGCAGCCCCTGGACAGCGACCGAGAACAGCTCGTGCGGAGCCATTCTCGCGTCGTTGCCAGACGCCCGCCTGCGCGGTCGCA